>DATFDC010000333.1:0-3732 GCA_035252415.1 Solirubrobacteraceae bacterium | reverse complement strand
CACCGCGTCGCTGCTGCTGTGCCTGTTCCTCAGCCCGAAGTTCATCGAGTTCCTGCGCCGGCGCGAGTTCGGGCAGAACATCCGCGAGGAGGGGCCCGAGGGCCACCACGCCAAGGCGGGCACGCCGACGATGGGCGGGATCATCATCTTCACCGCCGTCTCGATCCCGTTCCTCATCCTCAGCGACTACGACTGGCGCGCGATCGGGGTGTTCGGGGCGTCGATCGCGTGCGCCCTGCTCGGCTTCGCCGACGACTACACCAAGATCGTCAAGCGCCGGTCGCTCGGGCTGCGGGCGCGGACGAAGCTGGTGGTCACGATCGCGATCTCGCTCGGGCTGTGGTGGGTGGCCACCCAGAAGGCCCACGTGAACGAGACGATCAGCCTGCGCTTCATCGACGCCAACGTCGATCTCGGCCCGGTCTACCCGGTGCTCATCTACCTGGTCGTCGCCGGCACGACCAGCGCGGTCAACCTGACCGACGGCCTGGACGGCCTGGCCGCTGGCTGCGCCGCGATCGTCCTGCTCGCCTACATCGGGATCACGTTCATCACGCCCGGCCAGGGCGATCTCGCCTTGCTCACCGCGTGCCTGGTCGGTGCCTGCATCGGCTTCTTGTGGTTCAACAGCTTCCCGGCGAGCATCTTCATGGGCGACACCGGGTCGCTGGGAATCGGCGGGGCGATCGCCGGCATGGCGGTGATGACCGACACCGAGGTGCTGCTGATCCTGCTCGGCGGCATCTTCGTGATCGAGGCGCTGTCGGTGCTGATCCAGGTGTTCTCGTTCCAGATGTTCCGCAAGCGCGTCTTCCTGATGGCGCCGATCCACCATCACTTCGAGCTGCAGGCCTGGTCGGAGACCAAGATCATCCTGCGTTTCTGGATCGTCGCCGCGGCCTGCGCGGCGATCGCGTTCACGGTGTATCGCCTCTCGATTCGTGGCTGAGCCCCGGGCCGGGGCGGCCGTGAGGGGCTCCGTGCCATGAAGCCGCGCCCCCCGCTCCCCCCTGGCCCGTATCTGGTGGTCGGGCTGGCCCGCTCGGGGGTCGCGGCGGCACTCGCGCTGAGGGCCCGCGGGGAGGAGGTGATCGGATGCGATGCGGGCCCGGCCGATCGTCCCGCGCTCGCCGAGGCCGCGGGAAGGCTTCGCGAGGCGGGCGTCGAAGTACGGCTGGATGCGTCAGGCGTCGACCTTGCCGCCCGCGCCAGGACGCTCATCAAGAGCCCCGGCGTACCCCAGGACGCGCGCGCGATCAGCGCGGCGCGGGACCGCGGGATCGTGGTGCTCGGTGAGCTCGAGCTGGCCTGGCGGCTCATCCCGGACAACGAGTTCGTCGCGGTGACCGGCACGAACGGCAAGACCACCACGACGGAGTGGATCGGCCACGTGCACCGCGAGGCCGGCCTGCCGGTGGCGGTCGTGGGCAACGTGGGCACCGCGGCGTCGTCGCTTGCCCTCGGCGCCGGGCTCCCGGCCGAAACCACCGTGGTGTGCGAGGCGTCGTCGTTTCAGCTCGAGGACACGCTCGCGTTCTCGCCAGAGGCCGCCGTGCTGCTCAACCTTTCCCCCGACCACCTCGACCGCCATGGCACCTACGCCGACTACGTCGCGGCCAAGCTCCGAATCTTCGTCAACCAGGGCAACTACGACGTCGCGGTGGCGCCGGCCGACCTCGACGGAGTCGACGACCTCGGGGGCTGCGCCCGGCGAGTGACCTTCGGCCCCGGGCCCGGTCCGGACCTGTCCGAGCGGGCTGGGCACCTCTGGTGGGGAGAGACGGCGCTGCTCAGCACCGACGAAATCGCGCTCCCCGGAGCGCACAACGTCGAGAACGCGATGGCCACCGCCGCGGTTTGCCTGGCCCGCGGGGTCGAGCCGGAGGCCGTGGCCGCCGGGCTGCGCACGTTCGCCGGCGTCCGCCACCGCCTCGAGCGAATCGCGGTCCAAGACGGCGTGACCTGGGTCAACGATTCCAAGGCGACCAACGTGGCCTCGACGATCGTCGCCCTGCGCGCCTTCTCCGGCGGAATTCACCTGATCGCCGGCGGCCGTGGCAAGCAGCAGGACTTCTCGCCGCTGGCGCCGCTGGTCGGCGAACGGTGCCGGGCGGTGTACCTGATCGGTGAGGCGGCCGGCGATCTGGCGGCAGCGCTCGAACCCGCTGGCGTGCCGCTCCGGGCGGCCGGCGATCTCGAGCAAGCGATCACACAGGCTGGCGCCGCCGCTGCACCCGGCGACGTCGTACTGCTCTCGCCGGCCTGCGCGAGCTTCGACCAGTACCCGGACTTCGAGGCGCGCGGCGATCACTTCCGGGCGCTCGTGGAGGCCGCCTGATGGCCACCACCGCGGCGGCCCGGACGCGCGGACGCGTTCGCCCGGCCTCGCGACGTGTCCCCCCGCCGCTCGAGCACCGCATGCTGCTGACCGCGACGTTGTGCCTGCTGGCCTTCGGCGCGGTGATGGTCTACAGCGCCTCCTCGCCGCTCGGCGTGCTCTCGCAGCGCGGCGGGAGCGGCGCCGGCGACTTCATCCGCTATCTGCTGTTCGGCGGCGTCGGCCTGGTCGCCATGCAGGTCCTGTCCCGGCATGGGCTGGAGATCTTCACCCCGCAGCTCGTGACGATCCTGCTGCTCGGCTCGTTCGCGCTGCTCCTGCTCGTCCTGATCCCCGGCTTCGGCGTGCAGGTCAACGGGGCCCGTCGCTGGTTCTCGGCCGGCCCGATCCAGTTCCAGCCCTCCGAGCCGATGAAGCTCGCGCTGGTCCTCTACGCCGCCCGCTATCTGGCCGATCACCCCAAGCGGATGCGGGGCTTCCGCCAGGCGGTGGCCCCGATCGCGGTGGTGGCGGGGCCCGCGTGTCTGCTGATCGTGGTCGAGCCCGACCTGGGGACCACGATCGTGGTGGCCCTCACCATGGCGGCGCTGCTCATCGCCGCGGGCATGCCGATGCGCTATGTGGCCGCGCTGGCCGGGATCGTCGCCGTGTGCGTGATCCTGCTCGCCACCGCTCAGCCCTACGAGCGGGCGCGTCTGACCTCGTTCCTGCATCCGTGGGCCAGCGCCACCAAGTCCGGCCCGGGCTACCAGGCCGTGCAGGGGCAGATCGCGCTCGGGTCGGGCGGCCTGTTCGGCGTGGGACTGGGGCGCTCGGTGCAGAAGATCTTCTACCTGCCCGAGCCGCAAACGGACTTCATCCTCGCGGTGATCGGCGACGAGCTTGGCGTGCTCGGGATCTTTGGCGTGGTGTGCCTGTACGGGATGCTCGCCTACGCCGGGCTGCGGACCGCGCGCCGCGCCGCGGACCGGTATGCAAAGCTGCTTGCGACTGGGCTGACATCGCTGATTCTGTGCCAGGGGATCCTGAACATCTTCGTCGTGCTGGGCCTCGCCCCGCTCACCGGGGTGCCGCTGCCGTTCATCTCCTACGCGCCGTCGAACCTGTGCGTGTTGCTGGCCGGGGTCGGCCTGCTGTTGAACGTGGCGCGCCCCGGGGCGCGGCTGAAAGTCGTCCGGAACGCTCCAGTTGACAGCGCCGCGGATCGTGATCGGCGCCGGCGGGACCGCCGGGCACGTCGTGCCAGCGCTGGCGGTGGCCGACGCGCTGCGAGCTGAGGGCGCCGAGGTCGTCTTCGTCGGCGGCGAGCGGGCGGAGGCGGAGCTGGTCCCGGCGGCCGGCTATCCGCTCGAGCCGATCCGCGCCGAGGGGATCAGCCGCTCGAACCCGCTCAA
>DATFDC010000332.1:0-3506 GCA_035252415.1 Solirubrobacteraceae bacterium | reverse complement strand
GCCGGCCAGAAGCGAACCGGCCGTGCCGAAGCCAGGCAGGTACGCCCGCGCCCCGCGCAGCAGCCCAGCCACTCGATTAGCCATTTTCCCGCACCACCTGCACTTCTACGGCTCATATTTCCCGTTCAGGGATCTCTTAGCCGGTCTGTCAAGATTAATGCACCATGGCTCGACCTAAATCATTCGGCCGCGACACCGGCCTTCAGACCCGGATGCTCATCACGCTGTTCCTGCTCGGGCTGGTATACGCCGTGCTCGTCGCGGTGCTGATCGCCGCCGGCGCCGGCGCCGTCACGATCGCGATCGTCGCCGCGGTGCTGTTCGCCGTCCAGCTTTTCACCTCCGACAAGATCGCGCTCTACTCGATGGGCGCCAAGGAGGTCTCGCCCCAGCAGTACCCCGAGCTGCACGCGATGATCGAGCGCCTGTGCATCCAGGCCAATCTGCCCAAGCCGCGGGTGGCGGTCGCCATGACGCGGATGCCCAATGCGTTCGCGATCGGCCGTTCGCCCAAGACCGCCACGGTTTGCGCGACGACCGGGATCATGGACCTGCTAAGCCCGAGCGAGCTCGAGGCGGTCCTCGGCCACGAGATCACTCACGTGGTCAACCGCGACGTGGTGGTCATGACCGTGGCCAGCTTCTTCGCCTCGATCGCGGCGTTCATCACCCAGTGGGGCTTCCTGTTCGGCGGCGGTTTCGGCGGAAACCGCGATAACAACAACAACAACAATGGGTTCATCTTCGTAATCCTGATCTCGGCTGCGGTGTACGTGGTCTCGTTCCTGCTCCTGCAGGCCCTCTCGCGCTACCGGGAGTTCGCCGCCGACCGCGGTTCGGCCATCCTCACGGGCCGCCCCAGCGCCTTGATCATGGCGCTGCGCAAGATCGACAGCGGGATGGCCCAGATCCCCACGCGCGACCTGCGCGCGGCCCCCGGCGAGCTCGCCGCGTTCTACATCTTCCCGCCCAAGGCCAAGCAGGCCGTGGCCACGCTGTTCTCGACCCACCCACCGCTCGAGGCCCGGATCGCGCGGCTGGAGCGGCTCGAGGCCCAGCTCCAGGGCACCGCCTGATCAGCCGGTGGGCTTCCTCGACATCCTGACCGGCCGCCGCAAGCTGGCCCAGCCGGCGCCGGATCGCCTGTTCGCGATGTCGACCGCCTACGTGACCATGCAGACCGGGCTCGGGATGAGCTCCCGGGGCGCCGCGGCGATCGTCTTCCAGCCGCTGGCCACGGCCGACTTCGAGTCGATCGTGCGCGACATGGAAGAGGTGGTCCGGGCGACCGCCAGCGACAGCGGCACCACGGTGACCAGCCAGGACGACACCTACGGCTTCCGCTGGCTGATCCTCCGCGGCGGCGAGTTCGACGATCTGGTCGTCGGGATCAACGCGGTCAGTGGCGCGCTCGAGGCCGGCGGCTACGGCGAGCGCGTGCTGTGCGCGGTGTTCGCCTTCGACGACTCCCACCAGCGGCACCTGTACTGGATCTACAACTATAAGCGCGGGTCGTTCTACCCGTTCGCGCCGGCCGGCGGGGCCGAGCAGCGCGACAACGAGCGCGAGCTCGTCGTCAAGGCCCAGCTCGGCAAGGAACTCCCGGTCGAGGAGGACCTCAGCCGCTGGTTCCCCCTGTGGGGGATCCCGATCTAGTCAGAGTCAGCTGCGCTTGGTCACACGGCCGGCCAGGAAGCCCGCCACGAAGGCGCCGATGGCAGCCGTCGGGATCGGGTTCTCCTTGGCCTTCTGAGTCGCCTGCGAAGCGCCGGCACTGACGCTGTCCGGCGACGTCGCGCGGGCCTTGCCGAGCAGCTCGTCCTTCTTGTGGGCGACCGACTCCTTGGTGGACTCGACCTTCTCGTGGACGCGCGTCTTGACGTCGGCCTTGGCGGCCAGGGCCTCGACCGTGTCGCCCAGTTCCCGCCGGGTCTCCTCGATCTCCTCTCGGAGCTGCTCAGGGTCCTTGGCCTCGGTCACTGGCGTGCCTGCTGTGCCTTGGTCTTGGCCCACTGCACGTCCTCCTTCACGCTTTCGGTCGCCTCTTCGGGTACCGGCGGAGTCGCCTGCTGCACTTTGGTCTTGCCCTGCAAGGCCAGGATCCCGGCGATCGCGCCGAGCACGACGGCGATGATCAGGGCGGCCAGCCACGCGGTGATCGCGGTGGCCAGGATCAGGATCGCGGCAGCGACCAGCGCGCCCAGGCCGTAGAAGCCGAGGACGCCGGCGCCGCCGAACATCCCGGCGCCGATGCCGGCCCGCTTGCCCTTGTAGGCCAGCTCGGCCTTGGCCAGCTCAACCTCCTGACGGGCCAGACGGCTCGACTGTTCGGAGAGCTGCTTGATCAGCTCGGCAAGCGGCGCGTCGGAAGGAGTGCTCGAACCTCGCTCGGTCGTGCTCGACATCTCGTCCTCCTACTGGACCCTCAGCGGTCCCCGTTGCGTTCGCGGGGCGTCGCCTGTGTGTCCGTGGCCGTCCTGCTCTCGGTGGCGGTCTCCTCGCGGGTGGTCCGCTCCTCGCGCATCAGGTTCTCGTCGCCCAGGCCCATCTCATGGGCCCGTGCGCGCTCCTCGTGCAGCCGCGCCTCGGCCCGCTCGCGCTCGGCCACGGCGCCGGCCACCCGAGCTCGATGCTCGGCTTCCTCGGCTGCGCCGCTCCGAGCCTCAGCCGCTTCGCGGTGCTCGGTCACGACCTGTTCGCGGCGCTGCTCGAGCTCGCGGTGCTGGCGACGCTCGGCGGCGACCCGGCGGCCGCGTGTGAGCGCGAACAGCAGGGCGGCCAGCAGAATCAGGGCCACGACGATGATTACGATGATCAGCACGGTCGACATGCCTCTACCTCCTCCGACTGGGTTGTCCGGAGACTTCCCCGCCTCGGTCGGCTGAAACTGAACCGTCCCGGCTCGATACTCCGGCGATGCGCCTGCCGGCCCCTCAGGATCCCGTCGCGCTCGGGATGATCGCCTACGTGCGGGCGCGGTTCCGCCTGCGGGTGTTCGGCTCCGCTCACCTGCGGATCGAGGCCCGGCAAATCGTCGCCCCGAGCCATCGCTCCGACAACGATGTCCCGGTCCTGATCGCCGCCCTGTACCCGGCCTGGTCGGCGGCGGTCGCCCGCGGGGCGCCATGGCCGACGTTCGGCGCGATGGTCGAATTGTTCCTGCCGGGCTTCTTCGCCGGCTATCCGCCCGGCCTCCCGCCCGCCCTGCGCCGGCGACTGTGGCCGTATCAGCCGGGCGCGGTGCTCGAGCGCCACCTGCAGTGCGTTCCCGTGCGCGAGCCTCATCGGATGCGCCTCCAGGAACTGCTCCGCCACGACCCGGGCGCCACGCTCAGTCGGCTCGTCCCGGCCGACATCCTCGGGCAGCTGGCCGCGCGCTCGGCTGCGCTCAGGCGCGCAGCGCCGGTGTACGCGCGCGACGTGCTCGGCGGAGCCCACGCCGACCTGCTCTGGACCGAGGTCGACGAGCGGGCCGCGCCCGAGCCGCGCGAGGTGTGGCGGGAGCA
>DATFDC010000331.1:0-2415 GCA_035252415.1 Solirubrobacteraceae bacterium | reverse complement strand
GCCGTGAGCGGGTCGTCGCGGCGGAGGCGTTGCCAGTGGCGGCTTCTCAGCCGGTCGAGCGCAAAGAGCGCCTTCTTGGCGACGTGGAAGGGGTCGGCGCAGACGGCGGCGTTGGGCGCGTGGCGGCGCACGGCTTGTTGGTAGCTTTGTGAGAGGTCGAGCGAGACGGCCTCCAGCGCTGCGCTGCGTTGCGGGCCGAGCTCGCCGAAGAAGCGCTCGATGGTGGCGCGGTGGCGGCCGGGAGCGACCCAAACGACGCGGCCTGTGTCGTGGCAGCAGACGACGGTCAGGTAGCGATAGCCGCGGCGGTAGGCGACCTCATCGATGCCGATGCGCCGTAGCCCGTCGAGGCCATCGCCATAGCGGTGCCGCTGCTCGTTGACGACGCGGCTGGTGATGCGCCCGACGGTCTCCCAGTCGACGCCGAGCAGTGCCGCCACCGCACGGCGGCTGGCCTGCTGCAGCAGCCAGGCACAGGTGTCTTCGAAGCGGCGCGTAAAGCGCGCCTGTGGCCGCGCCCAGCTGACGGCCTCAGCGACGACTCCGCAGTCCGGGCAGGCGACCCGCGCGATGCGACACGTGATCCACACCGATGTCGTGACCGCGTCCAAGTCACGCCACGCCTGCCGGCGATGGTCATAGACGCTTCCACAGAGCTGACCGCAGCGACCACAGACCAAGCGCCGCCGAACCGGCAAGGCGACCTCCACCACCAGCCGCGGCTTGGGCGCCTCGACCAGCTCCACCCCCACCACCCGCTCTCCGCGCAGCCCCAACAGCCGCTTGAATACCCGCGTCACGCGCATCCGGCGCCCCCTCGAGGTTGTTGGCACAACCGAGGCTAGAAACGACGCCGGATCGCGCGTGACCCCACACGAACCCCCGAATGAGGTTCCCCCGGTTTCCCGGACAGGTTTTGGCTTGCATGGTTTGCTGTCCGAGGCCGGCCGGCGCGCCCCCTTTGAGCGCTGGCCGGGCGGCCTCGGCGGGCGCGAAGCGCCCGTTTGGGGTAAGGGTCGCCCCTTTTGGCCGTGGGCGCCGAGGGCTGAGAGGGCCCGTTTCGCCGCCGTCTCTGTTGCGTGCTGTGCTGGATGGTGGGATTCACGCTGTTGGTGGGGTGATGCCGTCGAGGTGCTGGCTTTCGTACTCGAGCGGCGAGAGGTAGCCGAGCGCTGAGTGGCGCCGGCGTCGGTTGTACCAGGCCTCGATCCATTCGAAGACGGCAGCCGAGACGTCGTCGAAGCTTTCCCAGCTGTGACGGTTGAGCAGCTCGACCTTGAGGCTGCCGATCAGGCTTTCGCACATGGCGTTGTCGAGCGCGTCACCGACGGTGCCCATGCTCGGCGTGAGGCCGGCGGCAGCGAGGCGTCGCGTGAAGGCGAAGCTGGTGTACTGCGAGCCGTGGTCGGAGTGGTGCACGGCCTGGGCGGCGCGTTGCTGGCCGCGGCGCCAGATCGCCATCTCGAGCGCGTCGATGACCAGCTGCGTCGTCTTATCCGAGCGCAGCGACCAGCCGAGACAAAGCCGGCTGAAGGCGTCGGCGACGACCGCGACGTACGCGATGCCCTGCCAGGTGGCGACCTGGCAGAAGTCGGCGATCCACAGCTGGTCGGGCGCCGAGGGGTGAAAATCACGGCAGACCAGGTCCGGTGCCGCCGACCGCGCCGCGTCGCGACAGGTCGCGCCGCGGCGTTTGCGGCTCGAGACGGCGACTAGGCGGCCGCGGCGCATGAGCCGCTCGACGCGCTTTCGGCCCACGCGCAGACCATGGCCGAGGCGAAGCTCGGCGTGGATGCGCGGCGAGCCGTACGTCTGACGACTCTCGGCGAAGACCTGATCGATCAGCGCCAACAGCGCCGCGTCGTCAAGCTGGCGCTGCGAAAGCGGCGACTGCTTCCACTCATAGAAGCCGGAGCGCGACACGCCCAGCGCCCGGCACCAACGGGAGACCTCCTGGCGTTGACTCTCCTCGTCGATCAAGCGGTAGATCCTCACCGCCGATCGGTCTCCCGGACGAAGAAAGTCAGCGCACGCTTGAGCACCTGCCGCTCCGCCTCAAGCTCGCGCACCTGGCGGCGCAACCGACGCAGCTCCTCACGCTCGTGCGAGGCGAGCCCATCCGAGCGCTCACCCACATCCACCTGCTCCTGCCGAAGCCACTTACGAAGCGACTCGCCGCTCACACCGAGCTCCTCCGCCACCTGGCGATACGGCCGCCCGCTCGAGAGCACCAACCGCACCGCCTCACGCCGAAACTCCGCCGGATACGGCCGCTGAAACGGCATCCCATCCTCCCTTCTGCCAGCGGCAAGACCGCCAAGCGTAGAAGTGTCCGGAGAAACGGGGGAACCTCACGGGGATGTGCATTTGGACGTTCGACGGAGTTGCATTTGTCCTTGGGGACGCTTCCATGAC
>DATFDC010000330.1:0-28348 GCA_035252415.1 Solirubrobacteraceae bacterium | reverse complement strand
GGTCCCGCTTCCCATCGCGATCCCGATGTGAGCCGCCTTGATCGAGGGTGCATCGTTGACCCCGTCGCCGGTCATCGCGACGATGTCGCCCTTCTGCTTGAGCGTGTCGACGAGCAGCACCTTGTGCTCGGGCGCGACACGTCCGACCACGCCGATGTCATCGATCCGCTCCAGGCGCTCGGACTCGCTGAGGGCGGCGAACTCCGCCCCGAGGATCGCCTCGCCTTCGATGCCCAGCTGGCGGGCGATCGCAGCACCGGTGATCACGTCGTCACCGGTGACCATCCGAACCCGGATGTGCGCTCGCTTTGCGTCACTCACGGCCTGCTCGGATGCGGCGCGTGGGGGATCGACCATCCCGACGAGGCTGGTCAGCTCGAGGTCGCCCACGTACTCCAGGAGATCCCCATCCGGCTCGAACGAAGACGCGTCGAGATCGCGGAAACCCGCGGCCATCACTCGCAGTCCGTCCTCCTCCATCCGGCGCACGCTGTCCTGCGCCTTGTCTTGGAGGTCCTCGTCCCACGGGATGCTCTCCCCGGCCGACAGCGCGGAGGCGGCATGACTGATCACCGCCGGCGCCGCTCCCTTCACGTAGCAGCGGACCACCTCCCGGCCCGAGGCATCCACGCCGTCGGTGAAGGCGGCCATCAACTTGTAGCTGGGATCGAAGGGAAGCGTGGCCAATCGCGGATGGCGCTCCCGTGTGGCGGCGATGTCGAGCCCGGCCTTGTGCGCGAGCACGAGCAGCGCGCCCTCGGTGGGGTCGCCGACCACCGTCCCGTCCACCAATTGTGCATCGCTGGCGATGACGTAGGGCAGGATCGCGTCCTCGATCGTGTCCGAGGAGCCGGCGGCGTGGTGAACCCTGCCGGTGAGCTCGTAGCCCGACCCGGAGATCGTGAACCGGTCGGTCGGATCGATGACCTCGACCGCGGTCATCTGGTTCATGGTCAGGGTGCCGGTCTTGTCCGAGTTGATCGCCGAGGTCGAGCCGAGCGTTTCCACCGACGCCAGATCCTTGAGCACCGCGCCGCGCTTGGCGAGCTCACCTGCTCCCAGCGACATGACCACCTGGAGAACGGTCGGCATGGCCTCCGGGATCGCCGCGATCGCCAGCGCCACCGCGGTGGTGAACACGACTGTGGCCGATTGGCCTCGCTCGACCCCGAGCACGAACATCACGAGCATGGTCACCCCGGCCGCAGCCGCGATCCACAGGGTCAACGTGTTCAGCTGGCGTGTCAGCGGGGTCTGCTCGCGGGCGGTGCCGGCCAACATTCCGGCGATCTTTCCGACCTGCGTCTCGCCGCCCGTCGCGGTGACGATCATCGTGGCGCTGCCGTGGGTCACCGGCGTGTGCATGAACGCCATGTCGGTCTGATCGCCTGGCGCCGGGTCATCCCCGACGGGGGCCTCGACGCCCTTCGAGGCGGGCACGCTCTCACCGGTTAGCGCGGACTCATCGATCTGCAACGCGCTCGCCTGGATGATCCGTCCATCGGCCGGCACTTCGTCCCCGGCGGTGAGCAGGACGACGTCTCCGAGCACCACCTCCTCCGCCGGGATGACCGCTTCCGACCCATCGCGGCGCACCCGCGCGGTGGCTTTCACCATCGCTTTCAGGGCGTTCATCGCGCTCTCCGCCTTGCCCTCCTGGCGTAGGCCCACCACGGCGTTGACCACCGTGATCACGATCAACAGGACCCCGGTGCTCCATTCCCTGATCGCCAGCGAGACGATCGCGGCCCCCATCAGGATCAGCTGCATGTAGCTGCGGTACTGAGCGGCGAATCGCTGCCAGCCCGGCACGGCCTGTTCCACCGGCAACGCGTTCGGGCCGTGTTGGTCGAGCAGCTCCGCAGCTTGCCGTGCGGAGAGCCCTACCGCCGGATCAACGCCCAGGCGCGTGCCGACATCAGCGGTCGATGTGGCGTACCACCCGTCGCCGCCAGACGGCTCTCGCCCCTTCGGTGGTGCTGTCGTGGCCATCTCAGTGCGATCTCCCGAGGCTCACGCGGTCGCCGGCGCGAGGGGGACGGGCGACGGCGCGTCTCCGTTGTGTCGCTCGGTTTCCGGTGGCTCTGCGTCCACCTGGGGTTGAGCCGATTTGGACACGGCGCCGCGGGGCGACTGGGCCTCGAGGGCCTTCCTGACCTCGAGCAGTTCCTCGCGCCGTTGCCTGGTCACCGCCGGAAAACGCGGATCGATTTCCATCAAGGCCTCGACGAGGACGGCGCCGGCCCCGATGCGCGCGAACCACTTCCGGTCGGCAGGGATCACGTACCAGGGCGCCCACTCTGTGCTGGTGTGCGAGAGCATCTCCGAGAAGGCCTTCTGGTACTCGTCCCAGTGCCCCCGCTCCCGGACGTCCGCGGTGGAGAACTTCCAGTTGTGGTCGGGCAGATCGATCCGACGCACAAACCGGAGCCGCTGCTCCTCCCGGGAGAGGTTGAGGAAGAGCTTCACCACGCGGATGCCGTTATCGGTCAGGTATCGCTCCCAATCGTTGATCGCGCGATAGCGGCGCTTCCAGATGTCACCGTGCTTGCACGTCTTGGGCAGCCTCTGGCGATCGAGGTTCTCCGGATGAACCCGCACCACCAGCACCTCCTCGTAGTGGGATCGGTTGAAGATCCCGATCTCACCGCGCGCGGGCAGGCGCTGGGCGTACCGCCAGAGGAAGTCGTGGGCGAGATCGCCGCTCGACGGAACCTTGAAGCTGTGCACCGACACCCCTTGCGGATTGACGCCGCTCATCACGTGGCGGATCGTCCCGTCCTTGCCCGCAGCATCGAGCGCCTGCAGTACCACGAGCACTCCCCAGCTGTCCTGTGCAGCCAGCCGTGCCTGGTACTCCGAGAGCAATCGCACGCCCTCCGCGAGCAGCGCGACCCCGTCCTTCTTCTTCTTCACTCCCTGCTTGAACGACGGGTCGTAGTCTCGCGAGAGGATCACCTTGGACCCTGGCTTCACGCGGAACGGAGCGACGAACTCCTCAACGCGTTTGCGGCGCTTGTCCGCCATCTCGTCAGCGGTCGGTCCGGCCACCGTAGGCAATGACGCCGTAGATAGCCAGGATGTCGAGCGCGAAGATCGACAGTGACCAGAAGGGATACGCCGGCATCATCAGCAGCTGGGCGATTGCATTGAGGCTGAGGACCACGACGCCGGTCCAGCGCGCGAACTGGTTCTTTACGAACAACCCGAGCCCGACCAGGCCCTGGAGCACGCCGAGGCACAGGACGACCCATCCCCAGGTGTTGAGGTCACCGAATACGTAGCGCGCGTTCGCGACGTAGAAGTGGGCGTTGCTGATCGCGGCGATGCCGTCGATCACGTTGATCGTGGCGAGCGTCAGCAGCAGCGCCCCGGCGAACGCCATCCAACCCTGGCCTCGCTCTTCGTCATAGCTCGAGTAACTCGACTGTGTACGGGTGGGCCGCGGCCCGGTCTGGACTGACATGACCTTCCTCCAATCTGGGTTTCGCGGAGGTGCCCAACCCGATCGAAGGCGTGGGCATCGTTCCGCGTCAAGGCTTGCATCGCCGGGTCTGAGCCTCCTCATCCGAAACGGGTGATGGCGCCCCGCGCGCCGGCGGAACACTCGCGGCCAGAGCGCCAACCGCCAGAGAAGGGCTGCCGGCCGCGCGAGTGAGCAGCGCCGAGACAATCGTGGTCGACCTCGGGGCAATCCGCTCGTGCCGCGTTAACCGCAGTGGCGTCGTGCACTTCACCTTCAGCAACGCCAGCGGCGCGATCGATCGAGCCTCGGTCAAGGGTTCCTGACGCCGAGGCGGTGGCTGCACTCATGACGAGTGCGTCCTCCGGAACGGGTGATGACACATCGGCGCTGCGGCGGGAGCCTTCGGGTGCCAATCACCACGCGTCAGGAAGGATTGCCATGGGTCCCGTCACGCACCAAACCGTCAGGCTCAGTAGGGGCAAGCACAGTTCCAAAGAGCATGGCGTGTGTGTGATGGAGCTGGCGTCCATGCTCGCCGGTGAGACGTTCAGCGACCATCCGCGGTCCGTCTGCCCGGTGATCGCGGCGCTGCTGCGGGCCTACAACGACTGGGTCGACGACGAGGGCCGGCAGCAGCTCTACGTGTATGCCGCCAAGGTGGTCGGCAGCCGGGGCTCGACCAGACTCGAGCAAGCTCGAGCCGAGCAGGTGATCGACTGGATCGCCGCGCAGCCGTGCGGCCGAATCCGGCGGCTGCTGTCGGCGCGCTACCAGACCGTCGCCCCGTGGCCGCCGTACGAGTTCCTCGGTAGCCGCGCCGTGCGGGTGCTCGTCAAGCACGACGATCGCGG
Organism: Solirubrobacteraceae bacterium; assembly: GCA_035252415.1. Lineage (GTDB taxonomy): Bacteria > Actinomycetota > Thermoleophilia > Solirubrobacterales > Solirubrobacteraceae > Palsa-465. Next base: position 24,031 of record DATFDC010000330.1, on the reverse strand, counting down.
CCACCAGGAGGTGCTTGCGTGCGTGGACCGGCTGCTCGAGATGGGTTCAGGCGATCCGCCGCGCCAGGCTACAGTGCGGTGCGCTCACCCGGATTCAGCACCCTCACCTCGGTGGCCGGCGCATACAGTCCGGTGAGCGCGTGAAACTCTCGTGCCGGTCGACCGGGGTCCGCCAACCGCCTAACCGGACGAGGAAGGACGAACGTTCCCCAGTGGATGGGGATGGCGACGGCCGGAGCGATCAGGGCGACCGCTGCAGCGGCGCCTTGAGGATCGAGATGTCCCGGGCCAACGCTCGGCCCCCACCCCCACACCGGCATCAGCGCCACGTCCACCGAACCGCGCAGCTGGGCCATGTCCAGGAACAGGTCGGTGTCGCCGGCGAAGTACACGGACGATCTGGAACCGCGGATCAGGTAGCCGAGGGGCCGTGCCCGGGGGCCAAACGGGCGGCGCCGCGGGTCGTGCTTGGCCACCGTGGCCGCGATGCGCACGCGGCCGATCTCGACCTCTGCTCCCGGCCGTAGCTCGCGCACACCGTGCACCCCCCGTGCGCCGAGCCAAGCCTGCGTCGGATGGGGAGCCAGCACGGGGCCCGACCGCTCGAGCAATCGAAGGCTCGGGAGGTCGGTGTGGTCCGCGTGCAGATGCGACAGAAGTACGCAATCGATCGGCCCATCGAGGAGAACGTGGGGCCCGATCCGGACGAGGGGCCCCACCCGACGGCGTAACACCGGGTCCGTGACGACCCGTAGACCGTCGATCTCGATCAGCACGGTGGCATGGCCCAGCCACGTGATGGCGAGTCCAGTCTCCTTCGCGGTCGGCGGCGCCGGCGCCGTCGAGAGAGCCATGCCACGATCACACCACGCGGCCGCATGCGGGTCATCGCCCCATCGGTATTAAGCGACCGGCCCTGAGGTCACCTTCACGGACCGCGGCGGGCGTGCATCCTGCACAGACACAGGCGTACCCCATTGCTCAGAGTGAGCTGCGATGGGAGGGTGCCACCACGTGCGCTGTCCACCTGGAGCATGAGTCAGTCCAAGCTCACCGAAACCGTACAAGGCCTCGAGCGCTACACGCTGGCCGCCCTTCAAGCGCTCATTCATCAGCTCAACCGCGCGGCCGACGCGGTCGTCTACGGCGACCGACAACTCGCCCACGAGGTCTTGCTGACGACGAGTGAGCGCCGGCGAGAATGCCAGCGCGTACAGGAGGACCTCACATCCGCGCTGGGACAACATCCGGCTCCCGACGAGCTCCGGGCGCTCGCTGCCCTCCTGCAGATCGCGCGCGGGGCCGGACGGCTCAGCGACGAATGCAAGAAAATCGCCATGGTCGTTCCTCAGGTCCCCGACGGGCCGCGCGGCGCCATCTTCATCGACCTGGTCGACCCCGCAGCGAGAGTCTCGGTGTCCGCGATCTGGCTCGCCAAACAATCCTTTGCCACCCGGGACGTCGATCTGGCCCACGAGGTGTTGCGGGTCGACGCGGAGCTGAGGCGGCGGAGCCGAGACATCTACCGGGCGGCGCTCGTGGCCGACCCGGTGACCCGCTCCTCGATGGCCGCCTTCCTGGCGGCCAACTACCTCGAACGGGTGGGTGACATCGCGACCGATCTCGCCGAGCAGACCGTGATCGCGGTCACCGGACTCTTCTGGGATGTCACGGCCGTGCCTCCGCCAGATCGCTCAGCCGCCACACTCTGATCACCGCCTCGTCGCGGGGGCGCACCGGCGCGTGCGCTACTGTTTCGGCACGCCAGTCGGGGGGAGTGCGTAACAGTGACGATGCCGGTCGCTCGAATTCGGGTTGTCGTGGGTGAGGATGAGTACCTCATCCGTGCAGCGCTTGCCCAGGTGTTCGCCGCCACCGAGGGAATCGACGCGGTCAAGTTCTGCGGCGATGCCGATTCGCTGCTTGCCGCGGTCGAGGAGGAGCAGCCCGACGCCGTGTTGACCGACATTCGGATGCCGCCCAGCCACACCGATGAGGGCATCAGGGTCGCAGAGACGCTCCGCGTCACGCACCCCTCGATCGGTGTGGTCATCCTCAGCCAGTTCGCCGATCCCGACTACGCACTGACGTTGCTGGAGACCGGGAGCGCCGGGCGCGCATACCTTCTCAAGGAGCGGGTGAGCGAGCCCTCGCAGCTGGTCGCCGCCCTCGAAGCCGTCGTGGAGGGCGGGTCGGTGATCGACCCCAAGGTCGTCGAGGTGCTCGTACGGGCGCGCAGCCTGAGTACAAGCTCGCCGCTCGCCTCTCTGACGCCACGCGAGCGAGAAGTGCTCGCCGAGCTCGCCGAGGGCAAGAGCAATGCGGCGATCGCGCAGTCGTTGGTCCTGACCAAGCGCGCAGTCGAGAAGCACATCAACTCGATCTTCTTAAAGCTGGATCTGCCCAGCCCGGACGACGTCAGCCGTCGTGTGAAGGCGGCCCTGCTGTTCCTGGCAACCGGGGAGGCTGGGCCTGCGGGCCGGCCGTAGGACGCGCCGGTATCTCGGCCGCGATGCGTGTCCCGTGGCCGGGCGCGCTTTCCACCTCGAAGCGTCCTCCGGTCGCCTCGACGCGATCGCGCAGGCCCTGAAGCCCGAGGTTGCTCTGCTCCACAGCTCCTCCCACGCCGTCGTCGGCGACTTCTACTTCAAGCGTGCCCCCGTTCAGGTGCGCTCGGACCTGGATCGAGGTCGCGCCGGCATAACGTTGCGCGTTGTTGAGCGCCTCGAGCACGACGTAGTAGGCGGTCGCCTCCGCTGTTTCGTCGAGCCGCTGCGTGGGCAGCTCGAGGAGCTCGACCGGTGTTCGCGAGCGAGCGGCGGAGTCCTCCACAGCCCGCGCAAGACCGAACTTCCGTAGCGATGAAGGATGAATCCCGTGGACGAGCTCGCGCAGCTCGTCGATCGAGAGCAGCACCTCCTCTTTCGCCGCCTCCAACGAACCCGCGGCCGTGTCGGGCGAGCGTTCCGCCTCCCGTGCCGCGAGCGACAGGCGAGCGCTCAGAGCGGTGAGGCGTCCCTGAGCGCCGTCGTGGAGATCGCGCTCGATCCGCCGTCGCTCCTCGTCGGCGGCGACCACGATTCGCCTCCGGGAAATACGTGTCGCTGTCGCGAGTTGCTCACGCTCGGATCCCAGGGCCGCGACCAGGAGGGTCGCAACCGTGGTCACCGCGACGAAAAACTGGGTCTCCACCAGGCTCCGGTCTATCGACATCACCCCCAGCCACCCGAGATAGTGCTTCGTTCCCCAGATCATGAACGCCGCAGTGACGGTGATCGCCGAGGTCGCGCCGCGTGGCCCGAAGCGCAGTGCCGCCCACATCAAGGCCGGAAACGTAACGTAGCTCACGGGATGCGTGCCCGCGATCCCTACAACGTTGAGCGCGACGAGCACACCGACCAGTAGCGCCGTCTCGAGTGGCCGCGAGCCGTCGACCTCATGGCGTGCGGGATGCCACCAGGCGAGGACGCTCGGTACCACGATTGCGGCTCCGCAGAAATCGCCGAGCCACCACGAGGCGGCGATGCGCGGAAAGGCGCCGGCGCTGACGGCGCCGCCGAGCCACACCGACAACGGACCCACCGTCGCGCTCACGAGCGTCCCTGCCGCGATCGCGCCGAACATACCGAGCACCGAGCGGATGCTCTCAAACGGGCGCTCGCGCGTGATCAGGCGGCCGAGCAGCCACGCGGCCAGGACGACCTCCATGACGTTCCCGAACGTCTGTCCCAGCGCCGTTAGCGCCGGAAGCCGCATGTAGTTGTTTACGACGAGGTCGGCGAACAGGACGCCTGGCCAGAACCGCAGCCCGCGCAGGTACAGGAACGCGATCCCGACCCCCACGGGCAGCCATACGATCGAGCCGACCGGGCCCGCGAAGCGGAGCGCGTAGCTCAGGTGGGCGGTGCCGTAGTAGAGGAAAAAGAGGATCGCGCATTCCGCCCCGTAGCGGGCAAGCCCGATCCTGGCGCCCGCGAACGACTTCCCGGTCAGCACTTCCCCGCCCGGCCGCACGGCAGAGGTCCCCAGAGGGCTAGCCGATACGATTTTGAAGGGTGGGTGGGCTGAGGGCTCGCCGACGATCGTCCTGCATATCCTGCGCTTTCCCCGGTTCGAAATCAACCCCTGATTGGTGTGCATCGGCCGCGAAGAGAGGTTTCATGTCGGTGCGCCCAGAAATCTCCATTCGCTCACACACGAGGGCTTCGCGAGGGCGCCTTGGGTTGCGGTGCGGGCTCCGCCCGCGCGGGTCGACCGGGCATTGGTTCAGACTCCTCCACGGGGGCCGCCGCACGCCCGCCGGCGCCCCCGTCCCCGCCACGGTGCCCCCGGCCGAGGAGGAAGATCGCGATGGCCACGCCGACCACGCCCAACCCGATCGCCACCCAGCCCCACCAGGGCACCCCGCCGCCGGCCTCGCCGGCCGTGGTCGACGCGGCCTTGACCGCCACGGTCGCGTTGTTGCCGGTTATAGCGGTCGTTCGACCGGGCGTCGACACGGTGGTTGTCGAGGTGACGCCATGACTCTGCGCAGCCTGACCAACCGTCCTCGTCTCGGGCGTGGTTTCCGTCCTGGTCGCCGTGGTCGCATCGGTCTTGGCCGTCGCGGTTCCGGTCTGGCTCGGTGTCGCCGAGTTCGTCGGGCTTGACGTCGCACTCGCCAGCTTTGCCTGAGCGTTCGCCGCGACGGTCGACCCAGTCTCCTTCGCCTGCTGAGCGAGCGTGCCCGATCCGCCCGAGGCGCACGCAACCACCGACGATGCGGCCAAGACGACAATCGTGACACGCCTCAGCGTCAGGAGGGACATGGTCCGGTGCCGGCGGCTCAGGTTCGGCACACGCTGGCCCGGCAGCTCAGTCCGCGCGAGCGCCGTGAGCGGCCAGTGCGTACACGGCGACGATGTTCACGGCGAACAGGGTCAGCCCCCACAGCGGATAGGCCGGCATCTCCAGCAGTGCCACGATGGCGCCGATGCTCAGTCCGACCACACCGACCCAGCGGGCGATCTGGTTGCGGAAGAACACGCCTACGCCCACCGCGAGCTCAACCACTCCAAGGCACAACGTAACCCAGCCCCAGGTGTTCAGCGAACCGATGACGTAGCTGGTGTCGCGAACGAAGAAATGCGCGTTGCCGATGGCGGCGATGCCATAGATGACGTCCATGACCCCCAGCAACAGCAGTAGCGTGCCTGCGAACGTGATCCAGCCCGTATCCGGACCGGGGAGCGGGCCGGTGTAGGTGCTAGTCGGTTCTCCAGATGTGTCGTATGGCGCGTAGGCGGACATGTGACCTCCGGTGGTTGTGGAATGACCTACCGTCACGAGCACTTCGAGCTCGTGGAGTTGTAGAAGTTCTGGACCGAGGTGACCGCACCAGCGGCCTGCCTGGCCAGCGTGGCGACCTCGTCGGCTGACGGCTGCGAGGGGAACGCCTTGATCGTGTCGGCCAGCGCGCTCACCGACGACTGGATCGAGCTTGTCTCATCCGGAAAGTCGCTCTTGGCCGAGCTGACCAACGCGCTCGCGTCGGTTTGGATCTTTGCCATCTGAGCTCTCAGCCCACTGAGCCCAGAGTCGGCATTGAGATCGGTCAGCCCCTTGATCGAGCTTTCGAGCTCGGCTCGGCTCGTGCAGTACGCCGGCTTGTCGCTGCCCCCACAACCGGTCGCCGCCACGAGGCCGAGAACAGCGACGCAGGCGACGAGCGCCCGTTTGCATCCGCGTCTGGCATCGGGCTGGCTCATGGGTGCATATCCTCGGCCACGGTCACTCGTGCTGAGGCTAAGCCGCGATCCTCGTCGTGGCAGGCAGTGGTCGCTCCTTCACCCAGGTGATCGCGAACTGGCGTTTGCCGCTCACGCGCCGAGCTCCCCCGCACCCTGGATCATCAGCAATGTCGCGACCCCCGTGAGGACGGTCACGATGAGACCAGCGCTGTGGCAGGTCAGCCACGGCCTGCAACCGTCGACCGCTCGTGGTGTCCAGTCGCGTACACAAGCATGACCCCCGTGAACAACACCCAACCTTGACTGAATGTTGGGTCGGCCTGACTCGGGGTCGTCGTTACTTGGCTCGCGACAGGCTGCACCTTGGACCGCCTTTGATCACGGCACGATCGAATCGTGCAGGAACATCAACTGCCCGCTTAACGATCTCGCAGTCAAGAGTCCGCACAACCGTGCGCGCCAGTCAATTCGGGTATGCGTGCACCAGTGTGGGTTCAGCTGCACACAGTGAACACACCGTGCGGCCAGTCACCCAAAACGGATGAGGCTGGCGGCCGGCTAGTGCGGCAAGGTCATCCCCGACAACTAAGCGCAGTCACCGAAGGGTTGCCATGGACGAGAACAAGGGCGTTGTCAGAGCGATGTTCGCCGTCGTGCTACTGATCCTCGCCGGCGTGATGAACATCGTGTACGGCCTTGCCGCCATCGACGGGGCCGCGTATTTCAACCATCCGACCCATTTTCTGTTCGGTACGCTCCAGACCTGGGGGTGGATCGCTCTCGTGGTTGGCGTTCTGGAGCTCGCCGCAGCCGGATCTTTGTTCGCCGGGCAGGCCTTCGGGCGCTACGTCGGCATTGCCGTGGGTGCGTGCGCGGCCGTGAGTGCCCTCCTGGATATCCAGGCAGCGCCGCTGTGGTCGTTGGCCGTGTTTGCCTTGAGCATCTGGATCATTCATGGGATCGCGACCTATCACGAGTCCGAGCGGACGCGGAGTAAGACGGGCTCGGCCGCCGGGTCAACCACGCTCCTCATCGGCCCTCGCCCTCCGATGTAAAAGCGGCGCGGATGGGAAGGTTGCCGTTGTCCGAGGAGCTTCCGCCTCTGGCGGCGGCGAAGCTCGCGGCACCGCGACAGCGCGAGGGAATGGTCGCGCGGCCGCGGCTGTCGCAGGCGCTCGACGCCGGTGCCGGCGCGGCTCTGACGTTAGTCTCAGCGCCACCCGGGTACGGCAAGACGACAGCCGTGCGCGCCTGGTGTGCCGGCGGCGCGACGGCCTGGGCCTGGGTGACACTGGACGACGACGACGACGACCCGGTTCGCCTCTGGACGTATGCCGCCACCGCGGTCGACCGTGTGCGCGAGGGCCTCGGCCGTCGCGCGCTCAATCGGCTTCGCGTTTCCGGCATGCCCGTCGAGGTCGCTGTCGACGAGGTCATGAACGGCATCGCCGCCTACGGTCGTGAGTTGGCGGTGGTGCTTGACGACTTCCATTGCGTCACGGCCCACGAGTGTCTTTCCTCGGTGCAACGTGCCGTCGAGCGCCTGCCAGCCAACGGACGCCTGATCATGCTGACCCGGGCGGACCCGCAGATCGGGCTCGCCCGGCTTCGCGCCCGTGGCTGCCTGTCGGAGGTGCGCGTGAGCGACTTTGCCTTCACCGCGTCGGAGGCGCGTGAGGTCCTGGTGGTGCGGGGCGGACTCAACCTGCACGACAGCGACATCGACGTTCTCATGGAGAGAACCGAAGGCTGGCCGGCGGCTGTCTACCTCGCGGCCCTGTGGCTCAGGACGGTCAGCGATCCCCGGCGTGCGGTGCGCCGGTTCGGCGGAGATCACCGCTATGTGGCGGAGTACCTCAGCCGCGAAGTGCTTGCGTCGCTGGACCCGACCCAGAGAGAGTTTCTGATCAACGCTGCTGTGCTGGGGCGCTTCACGCCCGCGCTCTGCAATGGGGTGCTCGACCGCTCCGACTCTGCCGCGGCGCTCGCCGAGCTCGAGGAGCGCAACATGCTCGTTCTGCCGCTGGAACGTCATGAGTGGTTCCGTGTGCACTCGCTGTTCGCGCAGTTCGCCACCGCCAGTCTCGCTTCCGTCCAACCCGACGCGGTGCCGAACATTCATCGCCGTGCGGCCGGATGGCTGCGGTCCCAGGGCCTGATCGTCGAGGCCACCGAGCATGCGGCGGCGGCGGGCGATCACCGGGCGGTGGCTGAGCTGCTGTCGCAATACCATCTCGCCTTGGTCCGAAAAGGGAGCGCCCGAACCCTGCTGAGGTGGGTGCGCACGCTGCCCGGCGAGGTACTGATGGAGTATCCGGAGCTCGTGCTGGGCGCCGCGACGGCGGCGACGATCGTCGGTCAGCTCACTCTCGCTCGTCGCCGCTTCCTGGAGCTGGCCAGCCGAGCAAAGCAGGCGCGGCCGGAGCACTTCGGGGCCTATGCCGACGCGCTGATGTCGGTGGTGCGATGCGTCGGCGTCGACGCCGGGGTCGTGGACGCCGTATCAGAGGGCACCCGCGCGGTCGAACTCGCTCGGCAGGCGGGGGCCGACCTGCTGGTCGATGCGTTGGCCGGTCTCGCCCACGCCCTTTACCTTGCCGGCGAGCCCGACCGGGCCTGGACGACGGCCTCGCAAGCGGTCGAGCACCCCGATGCCGAGCGCGTCGCCCCGGGGTACACGCTGGCGCGATCGACGCTCGCCCTGGTGGCGAGCGATGGCGGTCGGCTCGGCTCCGCCCGTGTCCACGCCGAGAGAGCCCGCACGGCGATCGGCCGGATCACCTGCAGTCGGAGCTGGTTGGGCGGCCATGCATCGGTCGCTCTCGGCGCGGTGCTGGCCGGCGAGGGAGACCTGGCGGGCGCGGAACGCGAGTTTGTCAGTGCCGACCGTTTCTTTTCGGACGAGGTGGCAAACGTGCACCACGCCCGGCTCCTGGTTCGGCTGGCGGATGTTCGTCGTCGCCGCGGCCGCATCGATGAGGCCGAGGGGACGCTCGTGCGCGTGCGTGAGGCGATCGCGGAGCTTCCCGACTGCGGGGTGGTTCCGGCGCACGCCGCAGACGCCTGGCGGGAACTCGGACGGGCCAGGCGCCAGGCCACCGACGGCAAGCTGACCGAGGCCCCCACCGAGGCGGAGCTGGCCGTGATGCGCCTGCTGGTGAGCGACCTTTCGGCGCGCGGAATCGGCCAGCGACTGTTTCTGTCTCCGAACACGGTCAGGTCACACATGCGGGCCATCTACCGCAAGCTGGCCGTCAGCTCGCGTGCCGATGCCGTCGCTCGCGCGACTGCGCTCGGGCTAATGGAAGAGAGCGCACGTATGGCCTGAGATGCTCGGGTTACCCGGGCGGGCTCGGCACGACGGGATGATCGCTCACGGCGACGCTGGCCGACGCGCTGCTCGCCCCCAACATGTCCAAGGCCTGCTCGAGCCGTATCGCCGCCCGCTCTTCAGCGGCGACCGCCGCCAGGTAGCGCTCGTAGCGCGTGCGCCCATGATGCCCCTCGGATGCCGACCATTCGTTCCATGTACGCGTCACCCTCTGCGCCGCCTCGCGCCACGCCCTCCACTGGGGCGAGAGCTCTCCTTCGGCCCGACTCTCAGCCCGGCTGGTACGAGTTCGAGGAACTGGGGTGAGATCGTCGCGCTTGCCGAACCTGAAGTGCATGGTGGATGGACTCGAGTGGGTCGGATTCTGAGATTACGTCGATCCGGTCGCGGTCACCTCCCTTCACAGCGAATTCACCCAGGTGAGGGCAAACAGTTGCCGCTCGGCCGCTGCCGAATCACCCAGGTGATTGGTCGCGGTAACGGTGCATCTGCCGGCCAGCGTGTGTCACCGTCCGGGCATGACGGCCCGAACCTACCGAGTGGAGGTGAAGGGAGAGCTCAGCCACCGCGTCGCGTCGACCTTTGAGGGCATGTCGTTGCGGCACGCCCACGGCAACACCCTGCTGGTGGGCCGAGTTCGCGACCAGGCGGAGCTACACGGGTTGCTCCAGCACCTCGCGGATCTGGGGCTCACATTGATCAGCGTCAATCCCGTCGACCACGACTCGCAGAATTGACCCCGGCGATCGGGCGCGGGATGCCCATGTGCGCGAGTGTGGGTCCGGCTCGGGGCGAACACCGTCCTCGATTTCAACCGCCTGCGCTGGCACGGCGCGCAGCAGGCGGTGCCGGTTTCCGTGAAGTGAGGCTGGCGCTCATCTTGATCGCCCTGACCGCGCCGGTCGCTCCGGCCTGAAGCGTGGCGCCGATCGCAATCAGGAACACGCCCGGGATCAGCAGGGCGCTTGATCCCAGCATCAGGATGCCTACGCGGCCCAGTACATACGGTGGTGTGCACACGGTTGCTCCCAAGAGGCCGCCGAGAAGGCTGGTCCACAGCTTGTCCCGCCTCGATTGTGTCGGCTTCACCCCGATCAATCGCGCGGGCACCGCGACGTAACACAGCATCATCACGCCGACCACGACGCCCAGGACGAGGGTGAACCAGGGCCGTCCCCACCGAGGCACCACGGTCGTGGCGAAAGCCAGTGCCGCGCCGACGATCGCCCCGGAGGCGATGATCTGCACCCTCCGAGCCCGGACCTGCGCGGCGGCAGGCCCGAGCGACGGCGTACGAGACCGCGTCACGGCAAACGCGAACAGTGCGTTGAGCAAGAAGCTCGCCACCGTCAGCGCGACGATGAGCAGGCCGATCGGAATCAGGATCGGTCCACGGATGACATGAAAGGACCGGCCATGCAGGACGTGGAGCTTGAGATCCAGCATCGCCAGCCAGATCCACATCGCGGGCAGGATCTGCACCAGCATCAGCCGCCAGTTCGAAACGATGAGCCGCACCCCGTCGAACAGCAGTACGAACGCGCTGACCGCGAACGCGAGCGGAGAAAGCGCACGGTGCGACCCGCTCAGCCGCATGACCGCCCGCTCGATCGATGCCTCGTCGTTGGACTCGATCGCGCGCACCAGCGTGGAGACACGGCCTCCAAGAACAGCCGGGACAGCCATCGGCTAGCTCTGAGCCGCGTCGGCTCGGGCGTCGTCGTGCTCCGCGGACGAGCGGTACACCACCGGCTGCCAGCACAGATCGATCGGCTCCTCGAGAATCGTCGAGGCCATCGTCTTAGCTCCAAGCCGGAGGGCGTCTACGACACGCTCGGGATTGGCGTCCAACCTGGCGATCAGGCGTGTGCCGTCCGGAACCGCGACCTGCTCCACGTGCGGGCCGGACCCCCTCCGGCGGGTAGCCCGCTCGAGTGCGTCGGCCTGGCTGTTGTAGACGGCGGTCCGCGCTTTGACCAGAGAGAACAGCCGCGTGTCCCCGTGGATGGCGAACGAGTCCCCCAAGCCGGCCAGCGGCGGACGTCGATAGCCGGCCGGACGAGAGCGCAGCACGAGCACGTGCGTCGCTCCTTCGGCGATCGGCGTGGCGAACGGGATCGGCTCGACGAGCCCGCCATCGATCATCGCCTCGCCGCGGAAGATCGGCGGACGTCCGCCTAACCGCGGCAAGGTGGCGCTGGCGCGCACCGCGAGCATCAGCTCCTCGAGCTCGGCAAAGCCGCCGAGCACGCGGAGGGTGAGCGTCTCGACGGATGTCGCCAGCGCGCGGAACTCCGGCCCGTGGGCGAGTCCGTCGAAGCTCAGAGGCTTCCGTGCCGAGATGAGCTCCTCGAACAGGAAGTCGAAATCGACGAGTGGCCGGCGGACCAACGGCCGTATCGGGTTGATGACCCGGCGGCTGGCCGCGTCTTGATAGTAGGTGGCGCTGAATGCGGCCTGACCCGCTGCGGCAGCGCATCCGTTGAGCGCCCCGGCGGACACCCCGTAGATCCGGTCGAACGCGTCGATGAGTCCGGCGGCCTCGAGTATCACGCACATTCCAGCCGACACCGCTCCCCGCATCCCGCCGCCTTCGATCGCCAGGCAAACCATGTGCCCATCGGCGCGCTGGCCCGGACGGCTCGCGCCGCACGCGCGCTCCAGGATCACGCGCCAGACTTGACTCGTGAACCGGTGCGGCGCTCGGAGCAAGGCGGCCGGTTGTGCTGCGAACAAAGCGGCCGCGGCGGGACGATCAGGTTGGCGCCGCCACGATCGCATCGCCGACGCACTTGGTCCTCAGGCCGCCGTATGAGCGTTCATGTGGTGGCCCCGCTCCTCAGCGTGAGCCTGCTGCAGCGCCTCTATCTGCGCGCGCAGGGCCCGGTTCTCTCGCTCGAGCAGGACGACGTGACGCCGCTCCTCGACCAGATCCGCCGCCAATCTGCGCAACGCACTGCCGAGCTGCTCGCCGTCGATCTGCTTCATCGCTGATTCAGCGTCGTGAGCGGACGAGGTTCGGTCAAGGGCATCGGCACCAATCCGTTGGGGAAGCCGCCACCACCACCTCCGTGGCGCGCGACCCAGCGAGCGCGAGCCGCCTGCCGTCCGCACACTGGCGGACATCCACGGCCGGTGGGTGCGCGCACCGTTGCGGGCGTAGCCGGCACGATCGACACTCCGGGCGATGCCCCCCGGATCCGCCCCTACACGCCCCGAACACGAGCTCGCCGAGGCCGCGGCGTGAGCACGGCGCGCGCCCACCCCGCCGTGGCCGACGCCACGCATGACGCCGTGGCGGCACGCCGGCGCCTGCTCGCGCCGCTTGCCCTGACGCAGTTCGTCGCGAGCTTCGCGGGGTCGAACATGAATGTCGCGATCAACAGCATCGCCAAGGACCTCGGGACGACCGTCCACGGAGTCCAGACCGCGATCACGTTGTTCCTGCTCTGCATGGCCGCGCTGATGATCCCGGGGAGCAAGCTGACCGATCGCTGGGGGCGCAAGCGCTGCCTGAACGCCGGCCTCACGGTGTATGGAACCGGTGCGGTGATCGGCGCGGTCGCCCCGGGCCTCGGAGTTCTGATCCTTGGCTACTCGGCCTTCGAGGGGGTGGGCTCGGCGTTGATGATCCCCCCGATCTACATCCTCGCGACGCTGTACTTCGACGACGTTCGGTCCCGTGCCCGCGCGTTCGGGGCGATCAGCGGCATGGCCGGGATCGGCGCCGCCGCCGGGCCGCTGGTCGGCGGGCTGATCACGACCGCGATCAGCTGGCGAGCTTCGTTCCTGCTCCAGGCTGCGATCGTTGCCTGGATCGTGGTCCTGGCTCGCCACGTCAAGGATCCGCTTCCCGCCGCTCCGACCCGCCGCTTCGATCTGACCGGGGCGGTGCTATCGGCCGGCGGAATGCTGCTGCTTATCCTGGGGATCCTGCAAGCGGGCAACAACTGGGCGCTGTTCGCCGCGCTCCTGGCCCTCGGCAGCTTGGTGCAGGTGTGCTTCTTCCTCTACGTGCGCCACGAGCAGCGCGTCGGCAAGGAGCCGCTCCTGTCGACGAGACTGTTCCGGAGCCGAACCGCCAATCTGGCGATGGTCACCCAGAACATCCAATGGCTGTTGCTGATGGGTGCAGCTTTCGTGATCACGGTCTTCCTCCAGGTCGTGCGGGGCTACAGCGCGATCAGGACCGGCGTCGTGTTCACGGCCGCCACTGCGGGGATCCTGCTCTCGTCGATGGGCGCCGAGCGGTTCGCCCAGCGCCGGGATCAGAGGACGCTGATCATCGCCGGATTCGTCGTCACCCTGAGCGGCATCGGGCTCCTGCTCGGGCTCTACAAGGCGAGCCAGAGCGTCTGGGCGCTCGGCCCGGGATTGCTGCTGATGGGTCTGGGGGTCGGGCTCATGTTGACGCCGTCGGTGAACGTCGTTCAGTCGAGCTTCCCGGAAGAGGAGCAGGGGGAGATCTCCGGCTTGTCGCGCAGCGTGTCGAACCTGGGCTCGTCGCTCGGCACGGCGATCGCAGGCGCCATCGTGGTGACGAATGCGAACGCCGGCAACCGCTCGTACGCTGCGGCGATGCTCGTGCTGGCGGGAATCGGGCTCATCGGGCTGGTCGCGGCTTTCTTCATTCCCCCGCAATCCCATCCGCAGCGACACTGAGCGACCGCGTCGACGCTGCGTGATCTCCGAGCGCTGGGTGCTCCGCTCACGCCCCGACGGGCACCGCCGTCACCGGCGGCTTGACCCGGAACGGGCGCAACTCGTCCTCTCCCCTGCCGACCACGCCATACGACGATTCCGGAACCTCGTTCCAGGCTCCCGGCAGATCGCCGATTGGCTCCGAGACGATCAGCCGGGCGTCCTCGGACATCTCGTAGAGAACCTGGTGCTCCGGGTAGAGACGGCGGAGCGTGGGGACGCTGCCCGTGAAGAACAACGACCTCGACCTGCCCTCGCTCGAGTACCGGAACGCCCACGTGCATTGACCGTCCGTGGTGGCGATCGTCCCCTGGAAGGGATACTTCACGCCCTTCTCGGTCCCCACCCGCTCGACCAGCCCGATCGCGCGGGCAACCGCCTCCACGGGATCGTCTTCCAGGCCAAAGGTCAGAGCGAGATAGAACAGGACTTCGCTGTCGGTCTGGCCGGCGATCTCGTGGTAGAGGGATTCGTCGACGGCCATCACGAGGTCGCGCTTCAATCTGGGCAGGTCGGCGATAAAGCCGTTGTGCATGAACAACCATCGACCGTGGCGGAATGGATGACAGTTCGTCTGCTGTACGGCCGACCCGATCGCAGCGCGGATGTGCGCGAAGAAGTGACCCGAGGTGACGTGCGCGGTCAGCTCACGCAGGTTTTGGTCGTTCCACGCCGGTTCGACGCTCCGAAACACGCCCGGACTCGGCGTGTCGTCGTACCACCCGATGCCGAACCCGTCCCCGTTGGTCGCCTCGGCGCCGAGCTTCGAATGCAGACTCTGGTCGATCAGCGAATGCGCCGGCGAGTACAGGGCGCGGTCCAGCAGAACGGGAGAACCCGTGTAGGCGAGCCAGCGGCACATCAGTCGCTCCTTCCGTCGCGGAAAAGCAAAGCGTGGTGGCACCCGACGCGCCCGGCAAGGGGGCATGCAGGTCTCGGCGACACAGGCCGGCATCCAGACTCCGCCCGCGGGCGGGGAGACAGCGGCGCGGCTAAGGGTGGGCTCTAAGCCGCACCCAGGGGAACGAAGCCGCGGATGATCGTCCCGCGTCCCTGGCGGGAGAGCACCTCGAGCCTGCCCTCCACTGCCTCGATGCGGTCACGCATGTTGACCATGCCGGCCCCCTGGGCGACACTGCGAGGATTGAACCCGACCCCCGAGTCGCTGACCTCGAAGCGCAGAAAGGGTCCCTCCTCGGACAGGGTGATGCTCGCGGCCGCATCGCGCCCGGCGTGTTTGCTGATGTTTTGGAGCGCCTCCAGGCAGCAGAAGTACACCGCCACCTCGACCTCCTCGGCGTACCTGCCGACCGACCTCGAGCGGACCGCGATGGGCCTCGGAGCGCTTCGGCCGGCGGCCCGGAGCGCCTCCACCAACCCGCGGTCGGACAGCAGCGAGGGATAGATCCCGCGGGCCAGGGAGCGAACCGCCTGCAGCACGTCGTCAAGCTGCCGGCCCACGGAAGCCAGCACCTGCTCCCCCTGACCCGGATTCTCCCTGATCCTCTCAGCCGCGAGGTCCAGCTTGATCCGGATCCCAACCAGATGCTGCTGCACGCCGTCGTGGAGGTCTCGCTCCAGGCGGCGCCGCTCGGCATGCGCCGTCTCCACCAAGCGCCCTCGGGACGCCGCCAGCTCGCTCGTCGAGGCCTTCAGGTCCGCCTCGAGTTGCGCCTTCTCCAGCCGGATCAGCGCGGCAGACGCGCTCGCGCGCACGAAGCGCTCCAACCCGGACAGCTCCGGATTGAACATCACGGCGGCGACGGGCCGCCGATTGCGCTCGATCCACGTCACCGCCCGGTCGGCTGGCAGCTCGTCGATCGGTCTACCAGCCGAGTCCATGTACGTTCCCGACTCCGGACGGCAATACGCGATCCTCAGCGAGGGATCGCGTAGGGCTGCGGCGATCAGTGCCTCGGGATCCGCCTGCGGAAGCCGTGCGAGCTGGTCGACGAGTTCAGCCAGGGCCTGTCCCATGAACAGCCGCTCACGGCTGAGGCCCGCCAGGATGGCCAGCGGAACTGCGATGTCAGCTCCAACGTATATCGCGCCGAACGTGGGCGCCGCGGCGGGCAGGATGACGAGCACCACGAGATAGATCACGAGGAGTACTGCGATCGCCACGGCGACGATCCAGACTGGGGCGATTGATTGCCGAACCGGCGCCGACGCCGTTCGCGCTCGGCGGGCGAGCAGGATCGGGGTGCCCACCGTCAGTGCGATCCATGAGACCACTCCTAGCCCTACCAGGATTGGAACTAGCCCCGAGCCGGCGGGCCAGGAAAGCGCATCGACGGGGCACTTCGGATCGCACGCGAGCAGCGGTGAGTTCAGCGCAGGCGCCAGGCTGATCGCGTTCGCGAGCAGCCAGAACAAGGCCAGCGTGCCGCCGGCGGCCCACAGGAAGCGCTTCTCGGTCACGCGACCTGTCGGATGGGCCAGCATCACGTAGGCGACCATCGCGGGCACCACGCTGGCGCAGGCGACGCCCACGGTGAACGCGACCGGGTTGCTCGATCCGTTGAGCAGCCACAGCGATGAGAACAGTCCCGACGCGATCAGCAGCGCGGCCATCGGCGCCTGGATCCGGCTCGTCTGGGCGTAGATCCCGGCGGCGATATACCCCCCAATGATGAGGACTCGCACCTCGACGGCGATCCCGGCAGGCGCCGCCGCTGGGTTCCGGGCCGTAAGGTAGCCGACCCCGGTTGCGGCAGCGGCGCCGAGCAGCGCGATGGTGGCGGACTGCCACCCGAGTGGCGCGCGCCCCCACCGCGCAGTCAGGCGTGCGGCGAGCCGGCTCCGTCGCCCGGCGACGTCCTCTGAGATGAGCCCCCAGGGAGGCTCAACGGCGGTGCCATCGCCGCTTGGCGTAGAGGGGTGCAGGGCAAAATCTGAATTCACTCGGGCCAGGGCGGTTGCCGTGGTCTGGCCACGATCGAATGCGCCCCGCTTGACCATGCTACCGCGCCGCAACGCCACAAGCAGGGCTTTTTCAGGCCGCCCGCGAGCGTTCATCCACATCGGGTGATGTGGGCGGGGTCGTGGACGCCGACGATCAACGGCATGAGCACGACAGTCAAGACCAAAAACCGGGTGTCCAGATCCCGAGACGGCCGACCGGCCCAGACGAAGTCGGTGGCAGTCCCGCGCACGCAGAGCGCGGCGGCTCCGTCGCCATTTACCCCGATCGCCCAGTACGCCTTTTTGTCGAACTGCCATACCGGCGCGTTGGTCGCTCCGGATGGCTCGATCGACTGGCTGTGCGTCCCCCGGTTCGACTCGCCAAGCGTGTTCGGATCGCTGCTGGACCGCACGGCGGGGAGCTTCCGGGTCGGACCGTTCGGGACCACCGTCCCGAGTGACCGCGTCTACGAGCCCGGAACCAACACGCTGCTCAGCTCCTGGAGGACGCCGACCGGCTGGGCACTGGTCCGCGACGGTTTGACCATGGGGCGTCGGCGCGGCGAGGACACGATCACTCCGCACACCCGGCCCCCGGCCGACGATGACGCCGAACACGTGCTCGTGCGGACCGTGGTATGCCTCAGCGGCAGCGTCGAGATCGACCTGATCTGCGAGCCGGTGTTCGACTACGGCCGAGTGGCCGCCGAGTGGTCGCTGGCTGAGGACCGGCAGTCCGCCGAGGCGACCGGTGCCGGACAGACGATCCGGCTCCGAACCGACATGCTGGTCGGGATCGAGGGCGGCCGCGCCCGCGCAAGGCACGTCCTGCACGCCGGTCAGCAGCTCTATTGCGCGCTGTCGTGGGGAGATGACACGGTCACCCCTGGAACGTTCGACGAGGCAAAGGAGCAGCTCGACGCGACCACCCGCTTCTGGCGCAGCTGGCTGGCCCGGGCACGCATTCCGGACCACGACCTCGGTCCGCTGATACAGCGCTCGGCCCTGGTCGTCAAGGGACTCACGTACATGCCGACCGGCGCTACGGTTGCCGCGCTAACCACCTCGCTCCCCGAGACGCCGGGAGGAGAACGCAACTGGGACTATCGCTTCACCTGGATCCGGGACTCGACCTTCACCCTGCAGGCCTTGCACTACCTCGATCTCGACTGGGAAGCCGACGAGTTCATGCAGTTCATCGCCGACCTCGAATTGGGGGACGACGGGAACCTGCAGATCATGTACGGGATCGACGGACGTCGCGATCTCACCGAGACGCTCCGCGAGGACCTGAGCGGGTACGCGGGCGCGCGGCCAGTGCGGATCGGCAACGGCGCGTTCGACCAGCGCCAGAACGACGTCTTCGGCGCGGCGCTTGACTCGATCCTGCTGCACACCCGGCGCAGCCAGCGTCTACCCAGGCGGCTGTGGCCGCTAGTCCAATCCCAGGCCGAGTGCGCGCTGGCGGTTTGGCGCGATCCGGATCAGGGAATCTGGGAGGCCCGCGGCAAGCCACAGCACTACGTGTCCTCGAAGCTCATGTGCTGGGTCGCGATGGATCGCGCCGCCAGGCTCGCCCAGATCCGCGGCGACAACGACCTGGCCGCGCAGTGGGCGCAGACGGCCGCCGAGATCAAGGCCGATGTCCTCGAGCACGGAGTGGATGGTCGCGGAGTTCTGCGCCAGCACTACGCAACCGACGCCCTCGACGCGTCGAACCTCCTGGCCGCCATCTTCGGATTCCTACCCGGTAACGACCGACGTCTGCGGGCAACCGTGCTGGCGATCAGCGACGAGCTGACTGAGCACGGCTTCGTGCTCCGCTACCGGACCGAAGAGACCGACGACGGCCTGTCGGGTAAGGAGGGGACGTTCGTGATCTGCTCGTTCTGGCTGGTGTCGGCGTTCGCGATTGTCGGCGAGATGCAGCGCGCACGAGACATGATGGAACGGCTGACCAAGGTCGCCTCGCCGCTCGGCCTGTTTGCCGAGGAGTTCGACGCGGACACCGGCCGTCACCTCGGAAACTTCCCTCAGGCCTTCTCACACCTGGCGCTCGTAGAGGCCGCGGGCCGTATCGTCGTTGCGGAGCGCCTGGCCGAGCTCGGTGGGTGAGGCGCCGACCTTTGCCTCCTCGTATCGCGCCCGCATCCTCGCGCGGCGTGCCGAGGCGATCGAGGGCTGCCGGGCCTCTACGACCACGGTGCCGGACAGACGATCCTGAAGGCCGCGGCGCCGGGCGTCGAACAAGATCGGCACGAAGCCGGCAAACAGCGGCAGAGCGGCGAGCAGCGTGCCGGCGCAGCGCAGCAACGCACGGCGCGGCCCGGCCACCGTCCCGCCGGCGGTGAGCACTCGGATCTGCATCACCCGGGCACCTGGCGTCTGCCCCGTCCCCGACCAGAACGCGACGAAGTAGCCCACCGCCCACACGACGTAGGCCGCCCCGGCGAGTCCGGTCAGGAATCCGTGCAAGCTCGACGGCAAATGCAGGATCGACAGGATCAGCGACACGCCGAGTGCGGTCACGATCGCCACCACGTTGATCACAGCGGCGTCGAGCGCGAAGCCGATCGCCCGTGTGGCCAGACCGACGTAGCGCGGCTCGGACGGGGGCGCGGCCGGCTGCCCGTCGTGGGCAGTCGGCGCCGTAGCGCTCATCACGTCCCGGGCTGGGGTTGGGTCGGGCCCACCGTGGGCTGACGGTGGATCAGGCGCCGAGCCGCCCGCTCGACCCAGTCATCGGCCCTTCGGGAGCGACCTCGCATCTCCTCGCCCACCTGATCGGCGAAGCTGAGGCCCTGTTGCGAGATCGCCGCGGTCACGGCAGGGCTCGCGGCAATCTCGTCGATCAATCTCCACAGACCCTCGCTGGACAATAGCCGGACGAGGAAGCGGTCCAGTGCGCCGCTGTCAAGGAGGCGGTCCATCAGGCGGTCGACCACGCCGCTTTCGAACAGGCCATCGACCAGTCGATCGACCGCCTCGCTTTGCGTCGCCTGCACGAGCGCCGACTGGACAGGGGCGCTGTTGACGGTGGCGTTCAGGACGCGTTCGAGCTCGTCGCTGTCCAGCACGCGCTCGACCGCCCGTCGCTCCAGGCCAATCCCCACACCGGCAGCGATGCCGGCGACCCCGGCCAGGGGCCGCAGGGTGCCGGCGGCCACGCGACCGCCGATGTTGGTCAAGGGGGACAGCAGCCGTGCTGTGGTGCTGCTTCTGTCGGTGCTGGACACGCGGGCATCATCAACCCGGACCTCGCTGAGGGCATCACCCGATTGGGACGATGCCACCCGGCGGCTGCGGCGGGAGGATTGCTCGCGATGCCACGAGCGGATGGACTCCGGGAAGGCTCGGCCGACCGGCCCGCCTCGTCGGGCGCGGCGGCTCCGGACGTAAACGCGCCCGTGCCGCATCGGCGTCACCGGTTCCTGGTAACCACGCTGATCGTCGTCAGCACGTTGCTGCTGATCGTCGGGATCTTCGCCGTATGGGCGAATCGCCTGCTGTTCAGCCCGGACAACTGGGCCAAGACCAGCACCGAACTGCTCCAGAACCCCAACGTTCGCTCCACGACGGCCAACTACATGGTCGATCAGCTATACGCCAACGTCGACGTCGCGGGCGCGATTCAAACCGCGCTGCCGCCCCGGCTGGAACCGCTCGCCGCCCCGGTGGCGGGAGCGCTCCGTAACGGCGCCGTCCAGGTCGTCGACCGTGCGCTGACTCGCCCGCGCGTCCAGGCCCTGTGGGCGCAGGCGAATCGCGCTGCCGATCAGGCGTTCATCGCGACAGTGGAAGGCGGGAAGGGTCCCGTCGGGGTCAACCAGGGGGAGGTGAGCCTGAACCTCGGCGCGATCCTCGACAACGTGGCGAACCGGCTGGGCCTGCCTTCCAACCTCAGCTCCAGGCTCCCGCCCGACGCGGCAAACCTCACCGTACTCAAGGCGAGTCAGCTGAAGTATGTGCAGAACGGCGGGAACGCGATCAAGAGCCTGGCGCTGTGGCTGACCATTCTGGTCCCGGTGCTGTACGGGCTCGCGGTATTCCTCGCGCGGGGCAACCGGCGGCGCACGCTGATGATGGTTGGTCTGGGCGGCATCCTGGCCGGAGCGGTCGTGCTCCTGGGTCGCTCGATCCTCGAGACCCAGATCAGCGGATCGCTGACCGACGAAGCCTCGCTCCAAACGACGATCAGAGCCGTCTATGCAATCACCAGCTCGATCCTGGCCGACGTCGCCGGGGCATGCATTCTCGGGGGCGCAGTTCTCGTCCTGGCCGGGTGGTTCGCCGGCCCGGCTCGTCCCGCTTACGTAGCTCGCCGGTGGCTCGCCCCGTTCCTGCGCGCTCACCACACCGAAGCATTCGCGGTCACGCTCGCCGCGCTGGCCCTGCTGTTCGTCTGGAACCCGCTCCCGGCGACCGGAAAGCCGGCCGGAATCATCGTGTTCACGCTGCTGGCGCTGCTTAGCACCGAGGTCTTGATTCGCCAGACGGCTCGCGAGTTCCCGGTCGCTGGAAACGTTGCCGGGGTCGCTGGGGGTGTTGGCGGCGCACCGGCACCGACCGACGGCACCGTCGCGCAGCCCGTCAGCGTCCAGCCGGCCGACGTGAGCGTTCAGCCGACCGAGGCGGGCGGGCGGCCGGTAGACGTCAGCGGTCCGGCTCGGCGGTGACCCGGCCGTCCTCGACGGCCTGCGCCAGAGCCCGATAGTCCCGCTCGTTCTGGTCTGCGTAGGTCCGGGAGAACTCGAGGATCGCCCGATCGAACGCGTTGCCGGCGCCGAGGTAGCTCGCGATCGCGATCCGATCGCCGCTGCGGGCGTGAGCGCGAGCGAGCGTCCAGCCGCAGAGCCTGCCGTACGCCGCCATGCCCCCCGGCACCATCTGCTCGATCTCGGCTGATCCCTTCCAGTCCTTGAGCTGACGGCCGTAGAAGTCGCGGCTCACCCCGTCGAGGCCCGCCGGCACACGGAGCCATCCAAGGAAGATGTCGCTCGTGGCCTGCATCAGTCGCTGCCCGGTGACCACCCGTTGCCCGTGGTTGTTGAACCGGCTCCGGCCGAGATATTCCTCCATCACCGAGGCTTCGGCCTCCTTGAGCTGGAGGAACAGCGGATCGTCTCCATCGCGACCGAAGAACAGCGCAATCCACGCGCGCGTGCCGACGCTGCCCACGCCCACGACCTTGCGCGCGAAGTCGGTGAGCTCGAATTGCTCGAGGAGCATTCGCCGGTCGTGCTGGAGCGATTGCCGGAACCCGCGAAGCAGCTTGTGCAGCCACTCGAGCAGCTCCTCGCGCTCGTCCGGCGCGAGGACGCGCAGCGGCACGATTAGGGGAGATTGATCGACGATCTCCACACGACCGTTGACCCGTTCGGTCAGCTTGGAGAAGGCTGACAGGCTGTCGCGCGTGCGCGCCTTGGCCAGCGTTCGCTCCGTCCGCTTGATCATCCGGGCCTTGAATTGAGGAGCGTATTCCCGCAGGACGCGGTCGATTTCCAGGTGGGCGTACCACACGGCGAGGTTCGCCATCGCGGCGAACTCGCGCATCGCGGTCCGGTAGGACGTTACGGTGTCCATCACGATGCGGTCCTGGTCGCGCGCGGCGAAGCCGTTGTCTCGAGCCGCGATCAGCATGCTCGCAGCGAGCCGCTTGACGTCCCATTCCCACGGCCCGGGCAGCGTCTCGTCGAAGTCGTTGATGTCGAACACCAGCCGGCGCTCGGGCGAGGCGAAGACGCCGAAGTTCGAGAGGTGTGCGTCGCCGCAGCACTGCACCCCCAGCCCTGAGTTGGGCGTCTGAGCCAGGTCCGCGGCCATGATCGCGGCCGCGCCACGATAGAACGTGAACGGCGAGACGAGCATCCGCCCGTAACGGATCGGCACCAGCTCGGGAACGCGCGTCACGGCCTGGCGCTCCAACAGCGCCACGGGGTCGGGACGATCGGTGGCCGGCTCGAACGCTCCGTGGCTGGATCGCGGGACGGCGGCGCGCGCGATCTTCCCGCGCGTGACTCGCTCGGACACGCTGAGGTGGACCACGGCGGCGCTACGGGACTTCGGCGCGGTCGCGGCGGGTGGGGGTGTCACGTCCCTGGTGGCAGTCATGGGTCCGATCCTGCCACGCGATTCCGAACGATCCATCATCCGATGGGGATTAAATCCCGCCGCGGTCATCCTCCATTCGGGGTGACGACAGACCGCCGGGCAGGCGCGAGAGTGCGCCGATGAGCATGGAGCGCCGCTACGGAGAGGGGCTGGCGTGGACGCCGGAGGTCCCTCGCTTCCGAGCACTCCATGTCCTGCTCTCCTGGCTCGTCGCGGCCGTGTCGGTGCTCGTCGCCGCGGTGATCGTCCCGGGTGTGAGCGTGGGAGGCTTTCGGGACGCGCTTGCGGCGGCGGTTGCGATCGCGGCTCTGAACGCGGTGCTGCCGCCGCTCGTGGCCGCACTGCGCTTGCCGTTCACCCTCGCCCTCGGGTTCCTGATCGTGCTCGCGCTCGACGCGGTGATCCTGCTGATCGTCCCGGACATCACCTCACGTGCGATCGCGGTCGATTCGTTCGGCGCGGCTCTGATCGCGGCGCTGGTGATCGCCGCGACGATGGTCACGCTCCAGGTGATCCTCGGGGTCGACGACGACGACGTGTATTCCCTGCGAGTGATCCGGCGGATCGCCCGCCGGCAGGGCCGGACGGCGCACACCGACGAGCCGGGAATCGTGTTTCTCGAGATCGACGGGCTCGCACTGCCTGTGCTGCGCCGGGCGATGCGGGACGGCGACACTCCTCAGATGGCGAGCTGGTTCGAATCCGGGGCGTACCGGCTCGAGGAATGGGAGCCCGATCTCAGCTCGCAAACCGGAGCGAGCCAGGCCGGGATCCTGCTCGGCTCGAACGAGGACATCCCGGCCTTCCGCTGGGTCGAGAAGGAGACCTGTCGGGTCATGACGTGCTCTTCCCCGGAGGATTGCGCGGAGATCGAGAGGCGGCTGTCGAACGGGCACGGGCTGCTGATCGGCGACGGCGCCAGCCGGGGGAACCTGTTCTCCGGCGACGCCGCGGCGATGATCCTGACCGTCAGCCACATGTCCGCCGAAAAGCGGGCAAACCCGGGATACCGGGCCTTCCTGGCGAACGGGTTCAACGTCTCGCGCCTGCTGGTGCTGTTCTGCTGGGAGGCCGCGCTCGAGAAGGCCGCGGCGATTCGCCAGCGCCGGCGAGGGGTCTGGCCGCGCGGCGACCGCGGAGGCGCCTACCCGTTGCTCAGGGCGGCGCTGTGCGTGGGGGTGCGGGATCTGATCGTGTTCGGCGTACTGACCGACATGATGCGCGGGCGCCCGGCCGTGTACGCGACGTTCTCGAG
>DATFDC010000329.1:0-5897 GCA_035252415.1 Solirubrobacteraceae bacterium | reverse complement strand
TGAGTCGAAGTGTGCGTTGTATCCATGCTAGTAGGTGTTTCCAGATCCGTTACGGGGTCATTCGGCGAGGGGGTTGAACAGCAGCCCGGTCGGGACCTTGGGAAAGAAATACGTCGATTTGGGGGGCATGCTTTCGCCGGCGGCGGCGACGGCACGCACCTCTTCGATCGGGGTGGGAGCGAGGAAGAAGGCCGCGTCCCGGGCCCCGCTCTCGACCAGCCCGAGCGCGTGGTCGAAGTCGCGCGCGTAATCGAGGCCGGCCATGTGCTCGATGTCCTCGTCGCTCATCTTCAGGGCTCCCTTGAGGATCGGGGCCTCGAGCACGGCGGTGTCGAGTCGCCGGTAGGGCGCGGCGTGATCGGCCAGGGCTTGATCGGCGATCGTCTGGTCCTTGAGGACGAGCCTGAACGGCTGGCGGAAGTGCGCGTCGATGTAGCCGAGGCTGACCGGTTGGCCGTAGGCGGGGGCGAGGTCTTCTGTGCTCTCGAGCGCGTCGATGTCGAAGTGGGTCCGGAGCGCGCTGGCGAGCGTCTCGTGCTGCTCGGGGCGGAGGTCCCGGAGCAGGCGATGGGTGGGGAACACGGTCAGGCCGGGATCCTCGAGCGCGACCAGGCACATCAGCACGAACTGGTGCGGGCCGTCGCCGCCGACTTCGTCGGCGTAAACGCGGGCGGTCTCGTAGCGATGGTGACCATCGGCGATCAGCAGCTCGGCGGGCTTCGCGGCGCCCGTGATCTCGGCGATCGAGCCAGGGTCGGTGATGTGCCAGAGCCGGTTGACCGTTCCGTCCTCGTCGGTGGCCTGACCCCATGGCTCGGCTTGCGTGATGCGCTCGAGCGCTTTGGTGACGATGCCGTCCGCGTCGTCGAACAGGGAGAAGATCGGGGACAGGTTGGCTTTCGTCGCTCGGGTGAGCTTCAGCCGGTCCTCCTTGGGCCCGGGATGCGTGCGCTCGTGCGGCCTGATCCGTCCCGGCCCATAATCTTCCACGCGCACGCGCGCGAGAAAGCCTCGTCTTTGGCGGAGGGCTCCGTCGGGGCCGGTGTAGTCCTGCTCGAGCGCCCAGATCGCCGGCTGCTCGTCACGGACGATCACGCCCTGCTTCCGCCAGGTCGCGAGTTGCTCGGCGGCTGTTTCATAGGGGTCGTCGCCGACGGGGAGGTCGATCCGCACGACGTTGTACGGCGATCTGGCCTCGAGGTCGATCCGGTCCTCGGGGCTGATCACGTCGTAGGGCGGCGCGATGACCTCCTGGAGGCCTCCAGTCCGCTCCAGGTCGTAATGCAGCGCGCGCAGCGGTTCGACATCGGCCATGGACCCAGCCGGAGGCTACTCGACGCTGGCGACGGACGGTGAGGTCGGGCCGGGCTCGCGGCCGGGGACGGCCGGGCCCGTGGCCGGGGACGGGCGGGCGATCTCTAAACTCGGCCGTCAGCGTCGGGGCGTAGCGCAGCCTGGTTAGCGCGCAAGCTTTGGGTGCTTGAGGTCCCCGGTTCGAATCCGGGCGCCCCGATGCCTTTTCGTTTCGGTGGGTAGACCGCGGAGCAGGCGGGTGAAGATGCCCTTGAGCGTGTCCTTGCCGTAGGCGTGCGAGCCATCGTGCATGGTCAGCACCGCGATCGACACGCGCGCGCACCCGCGTACGAGCAGGACCACCTGGTGGTCGAGCAGGCCGGTGCCGTATCCCCATCCGCCCTTGAAGTAGAGCCTCCAGCCCTTCGGCGCGACCTCGGCGATGCCCCAGCGCTGGGAGGGCACGATGCCGGCCAGGAGCGACATCGCGTAGGCGCGGTGGCGGGCCGCGATGAAGCGCTCGATGTGCAGGAAGAACCGGGTCTGGTCGGCCGCGGTGACCTCGGTCTCGCCCCAGATCGGCGAGGTGGCGAAGTGGGTCATGCCCACGCGGCCGGCCAGGGCCTTCAGGGCGCCCTGTCCGACCGTGTCGAACACGATCTGGGCGTCGTCGTTGTCGGACTCGGTGATCATCGGGGTCAGGAGATCGTGGTCATGGGCGGTGAGGTTTCTGTCGCGTACCGATGGCTCGTTCAGGTAGGCGACCATGAGCATGGCCTTGACCACGCTCGCCGACCACTCGTCGTGGTCGGGCCGGTAGCCGTAGAAGCGGTGGTCGGTGCGGACCGCGAACGCGATGTCGCCGGTCCGGGTGTCGGCGTAGCCAATGGCCGCCAGGATGTGCGGGCGCCAGAGTTGGTCGAGCGGCTTGCCGGTGCCGGGGACGAGGCAGTGGCGTGCGGTGGCGGCGGCTGCGGCAGAGGGCCCGCCGGTCAGGGCGAGTGCGCCGAGGGCCGCGGCGAGGAGGGCGGCCACGCGGGCTGGGGAGAGCCGGCGCCGGGGCATGCCTGGGCATTCTTCCGCGTCAGGGGGATATGAATCGTGCTCTGGCCGATACCGCGCGCAGGAGGCGAGCGCCGCGGCGAACACTTCGGCGGCGAGGTCAGCCGCCACCTCGGGGTCGCCCGTGGCGCGTAGACCGAAGACGACCACCCGCGGCAGATGACGGCGATAGAGCTTCGCGAACGCATCGGCGTCGCCCCGAACCGTCGCCGCGATCAGCTCCC
Organism: Solirubrobacteraceae bacterium; assembly: GCA_035252415.1. Lineage (GTDB taxonomy): Bacteria > Actinomycetota > Thermoleophilia > Solirubrobacterales > Solirubrobacteraceae > Palsa-465. The sequence continues at coordinate 3,318 of DATFDC010000329.1, read as the reverse complement.
CGTCGTCCATCGCTCCTATATGACCAGACCGAGGCTCTTGTGACGAGGGACGCCACTACTGTTTCTCAGGCGTCGCCCCCGTAGCTCAGCTGGATAGAGCGACGGCCTTCTAAGCCGTGGGTCGCAGGTTCGAGTCCTGCCGGGGGCGTTTTAGGAAAGTCCTGTAAACCCGACTATTCTGCTCTATCTGGAACCGCTCGACCACGGCCGAGCATGGGGCGGGCAACCATCGCAGGGTCCGGAAAGGGTGAATTTGCAACGGCGAGGCCGCGGGTTGCGCCCTCTCCAGGCTCCGGCGCCTGCCGCTATTTGCCCAAAGGGGCAGTCGTGTGATGGTCCGATGATGAGCGCCAGGCGATCAGGCCAGGTGGCTGGACCGGTCGTCATCGATCCACTGCCACGTCGAGCACACTAGGGCGGCACGAAGCAGCGCGTCGGCTTCGTTATCGCCGGTCCGGCAGAACACACCGGCGACGAATAACCAGCCGCGGTGGGCGAACTTCCACTCCGTCAGCATCCCTCCCGGCAGTATCACCCTGTAGCGGACGGCACGGTCGCCTGCGACTTTGTCGTCGACAATGTCTGCGGAGTCGACTCCTGGCCATGCGCTTGTTCTGGCAATTGTGCGGATCGCGCTCTCGTATGGCTCGCCGCGCTGGCTCACGGTTCCGAGGCAGGCAGCAGCGAACGTGCTGCGCTGGCCTACTAAGACGCGGAAGTCCTCGCGGCACTCGTCCACCGTCATGCGCGGCGCATAGATCGACTTACTCGTCGAGAGCAGCCGCTCTACTGGGCGCCCATCGGGACCAGCTGGCACAGCGACTTCGTGAATGAGATCACGGCTGAAGTCCGTCCGACGTCGAAGCCGCCACCACCACAGTTCCCGTTGAAGGTTGCCCATCGGTCCTCGTATCGGCAGGGACGCGCGGTGGCACAACAAGCCGCGGGGCAGATGGACAACCACAAGAGGAGCTCGCGGGCGGCGGATCAATCGGCACATAGTTCAGCTCGATCGAGCACGAGAAGCGCACGGTGTGCGCTTCCCGAATGATCGAAATGCAGCACCAAGCGGACGGCTCCAGGACCGCCCCCGTGAGCGCCTCCGTCAGGTGCCGCTTCTCGGCTGTTTCAGCGGCGGTCACCATTGCCGGCCCGGTCGCTGTGTCTGACCGGACGCGTCGAGCGTGGGCGGTAGGAAGAGCGCGACGTATTCGCACTGCGGGCAGGTGCGCAAACCGACCGGCATGCCACGCTGCACATGGTCTCCTGGCGTCGAGTCAGCGGTGTACAGCACGTACCAGTCCGGCTGAGTCGGACCGAGACGGGCTTCGTGGCACATCGGGCAGGTCGGACCCGGTTCAGGATCGGTCATGGGTGGCGCTCCTCAAGGTCAGCGTAGGCGGAGCGTGAGCGTACGACCGATCGCGTAGCCAGGAGCCGCCCATGGGCTCTGGCTAGTCACCCACTCACTCCTCGAAGGAACCGGGAGGATGCCCGGATCGTCGTGGAACTTGGTGGCGGTCTCCGGGTGTGATTGACGGTCAGACGGTAACTGTTTCTGACACGTGAGTGTGGGTGACGGCGGTGTTCGCGGGGTGAGCGATCCGGACGGCGCGGCGCTCGATCGCGATGACGAGTTTGGCGAGGTGGCGGTAGCCGATGATCCGTCGGAACTGCTGCTCGGCGACGAGCATGCCGGCGGCGGTCCAGCGCTTGCGCATGTCGCCGTCTTGCCAGCGCTTGACGTTGCGCTGGGTGTGGCGGACGATCTCGATCATCGACTCGCACGGGTTGGTCGAGCAGAGCGTCTTGGCGAGCTGTCCGCCGATCCCGAGGCGCATCAGCGTGAGCGTCTCGTCCATCCCTTCCCGGAGCGAGGCGGCGGCGTCGGGCCAGGTGCGCTCGAGCTCGGAGGCGAGCCGCTCGAGCCGCTCCTGGGCGAGGTTGGCGTCGGTGAGCCCCCAGGCGCTGCGGATCTTGAGAAGGACGGCGGGCCGGTCGCGCTCGGGGAGTAGGTCGGTGACGTTGCGTTCCTTGTGGCGGTGGCATCGGTGCACCAGCGCGTGCTCGCCGAAGACGTCCTTGATCGCGCGGCGTAGCGCCTTGCCGCCGTCGATCACGAACAGGATCGCCTGCTCGGGATCTAGGCCCCGGTCGACGAGGTCAGCCAGTAGCGACCGGGCCAGCGTGGCGTTCTCGGTCGAGCCCTCCCACAGCCCCAGCGGGATCTTGACGCCGTCCGTGGTGATCCCGAGCGCCACGACGTGGGTGCGCTCAGCGATGTCGATCCCGTCGAGCATCATCACCGCCAGGCGCACGTCCTGAAGCCGCCGGTCCATCAGTTCCTCCAAGGCGGTCCGGGTCCGCTCGATGAACAGCTCCGACACAGTGCTCTTGCCCGTCGAGCGCGACTGGCGCTCGACCTCCTCGCCGACCGGGTCGCCCACGCTGGCGTACCTGCGGGTAGACACGCCAGCGAGCATCCGGTTCATCACCACCACGGTTAGCGGATCGCGATCGGCGAAGTACTCATACGTGTCGACCGGCAGCTCACGCTCGTCATCCGCGCTGCGGATCCGCGGCCGACTGACCTCCACCCGCCGACCGCCCAGCGTCATCGACCCGCGCTCATGACCGTGACGCTTCGCCGTCCGATCCGGGTTGTGCCGGCCCTTCGGGCCAACGACCTCGTCGACCTCGGCCTCCATCAGCTCGTGCACCACGCTCAGCCCGACACCGACGCTCAACGCGAGCAATCCCTCCCTCGCCGCGCCGACCAGCTCCCCGAGCGCCTCCTGAATCTGCGGTGGTAGCGGCCTCTCCATCGCCTCCGCGGGCGTGACGACCTGCGCGCCGGATACCTTCTTCATGGCGGTTCCTCCTGTCCTCTCGGACTTGGGTTTAGACGCCCCGAACGCTCCCAACCGGAGCGGACGGGACGGGAGGACCGCCACTCAAATTTCTACGGGATCCCGGACAACCTCCAGCAGCTCCCGCACGTTCGCCAGCCGCTCACGCTCATCCGCCATCCGCTCGCGCTCATCCGCAACGCGCTCGCGCTCATCCGCCAGGCGCTCGCGCCTGGCGGCGGCCTCCCGTTCGTCCAAGCGCTCACCTCGACGCTCGAGCGCCTCGGTCAGCTGCTCGCGGCTCAACGCGAGTCGCTCACGCTCCTCGGCGAGCTCCTCCCGCTCCTCGGCGATGTGCTCGCGCTCCGCCGCAACTCGCTCGCGCTCCAAAGCCACCAGAACAAGCTCGTTCGGCTCGCGCCGCGACGTCTCAGACTCACCAGGGTTCGTGGCAGCTTCTCGGGGTGGA
>DATFDC010000328.1:0-10809 GCA_035252415.1 Solirubrobacteraceae bacterium | reverse complement strand
TCGGCCTCGCTGTCGTGCGTGCGCTGGAAGTTGCGCCCGCCGCGGGCAAACGTCTGCGCCACCGCGGGTGGGACCTCATCTTCCGAGAACGCGCGGGGCAGCCAATTGGCCTCTCGCACGTGCACGATTCCCACCGCGCGGGCGGCCGGCGAGCCGTCCTCGCGCACGGCGCCGGCGATCCGCCCGAGGTGGTAGTTCCCGGGGCGATCGCGCGTCCACACGAACCCACCGGTCGGCACGGTGGCGAACCGGTGGAGCAACCTGGCCGCCTTCTCGCCGCGACCAGGGCCGATTCCCACGACGCCGGAGGCCAGGCCGTACTCGGCGCCGGCGCCGGCCGGCACGTCCAAATTCCGGGCGCGCATCGGCGCGCGGTAGATGCATGCGTCCTCGGCCACCACGACGCAGATACCCGAAATACATTTGTACGTGATAACGTACAGCCCACTGTGGCCGACATCTACACCCACGGCCACCACGAATCCGTCCTCCGCAGCCACCGCTGGCGAACGGCCGAGAACTCGGCCGGCTATCTGCTCCCCTTCCTCGAACCGGGGATGCGGCTTCTCGACGTGGGGTGCGGACCGGGCACGATCACGCTCGATCTCGCGGCTCGGGTCGCCCCCGGTCGGACGGTCGGTGTCGACCGGGACGCCGGGGTGCTGGCCGAGGCACAAAGCCTGCTCGACTCGCGCCAGATCTCGGGCGTGGAGTTCAGGACCGCGGACGCGTACGCACTCGAGTTCGATGAGGAATCCTTCGACGTCGTCCACGCCCACCAGCTCCTTCAGCATCTGACCGATCCCGTCGTGGCGCTGGTCGAGATGCGCCGTGTGCTGAGGCCCGGCGGCGTGCTCGCCGTGCGCGATGGCGACTACGGCGGATTCGTGTGGGCGCCGTCGGACCCCCTGCTCGACCGCTGGCTGGAGCTCTACCACAACGTGTGCCGCCACAACGGGGCCGACGCCGACGCCGGTCGGAGCCTGCTCGGCTGGGCACGGGCCGCCGGCTTCACCGAGATCTACCCGAGCAGCTCGACGTGGACGTTCGCCGAGCCGGGCGCCCGCCGCTGGTGGGGCGAGCTGTGGGCCGAGCGGATCACCTCATCATTTCTGGCCGAACAGGCGGTGGGGTACGGGCTCAGCAGCCCCGACGAGCTCGAGGCGATCGCCGCGGCCTGGCGGGGATGGTTACAGCGGGACGATGGCTTCTTCGTCGTCCTGCACGGAGAGCTGATCGCGCGTCGCTGACCGAGCAGCCTGAACGGATCAGTCCGCGCCCTCGGACCTCCGTGTCCGAGGTTCGCGCACGATTCTCAGCCATATCCCTCGCCCGCGGAAGCTGCAGCATCGGCCGTGCGATACGGGCTGGGGTGGGCTTCGGTCCTTCTTCTCGCGATCTCGGTCGAGATCCAGGGTGACTTGAGCCGGATGGCCGAATCGCACAGCTTTCAGCCGGAAATCGCCTTCTATGGCTACTGGCAGCTCTGAGGCGGCCGGCGGCGGGGCGGAAGACGCGCTCTCCGCCCCGCCGGAGCCGCGCCACAGCGCGCCCGGCAGGATTTGAACCTGCGGCCTCGCGCTCCGGAGGCGCGCGCTCTATCCCCTGAGCTACGGGCGCGGGGTGTCCCTTAAAGTCGGGGACTCCCCAGGAGCTTACCGTTCAGATCGCGGTCATCTCGGATACCCACCTGCCGCGCGGAACCCGGCGGCTACCGGACGCCTGCGTCGAGCGGTTGCGCCGGGCCGATCTGATCGTTCACGCCGGCGACCTGATGACGATCGCGGTGCTGCGCGAGCTCGAGGCCTACGGTGACGTGGTGGCCGTGCACGGCAACGTCGACGACGCCGAGGTCCGGGCGGCGCTGCCGGCGAGCGCGTTCGTCGAGGCCGCGGGCGCCGGGATCGCCGTGACCCATGACGCCGGAGCGGCCAAGGGGAGGCTGGCCCGGATGCGCCGGCGCTTTCCGGAGGCCGACGCGGTCGTGTTCGGGCACTCGCACATCCCATTGCACGAGCGCGCCGAGGATGGCTTTCAGATCTTCAACCCGGGCAGCCCGACCGAGCGCCGCCGGTCCCCTTCTCACACGATGGGAATCGCCGAGGTGAACGACGGGCGCGTGAGCTTCGAGCTCATCGTGCTCGGCTGACAGACTGGACCCGATGGACCTTTCGGTTTTCTTCGCCGGCACCGCCGGCTCGATCCCGACCCCGCGGCGCGGGTTGCCGGCGGTGCTGGTGCGCCGCGGCGGTGACCGCATCCTGTTCGACTGTGGCGAGGGGACCCAGCGCCAGCTCGTGCAATCGGTTGGGCTGACCGAGCTCACCGAGGTGTTCCTGACCCACTTCCACGCCGACCACTGGCTCGGGCTGCCGGGCCTGCTCAAGACCTTCGACCTGCGCTCACGCGAGCGCCCCCTGGCCGTTCACGGCCCGCCGGGCTTGCGCGACCTGGTCACGCTGGCCATGCGAGTGGCGGGACGGGTGCGCTTCGATCTCCAACTCGTCGAGCTGTCGCCCGGCGACGTGCTCGAGCGAGATGGGTACAAGATCGCGCCGGTGCCCGTGGCCCACCGGGTCGCGAACGCGTTCGCCTACGTGATCTACGAGGACCCGCGGCCGGGCGAGTTCGATCCCGCGGCGGCCACCGCCCTCGGCGTCGTGCCCGGCCCGGAGTTCGGGCGCCTGCAGCACGGCGAAACCGTCCGCGGCGTGCGTCCCGATCAGGTGCTCGGCCCGCCGCGGGCCGGCCGCAAGATCGTGATCTCGGGCGATACCTCGCCGTGCGAGACGCTGGCCATCGCCAGCCACGCCGCCGACCTCCTGCTGCACGAGGCCACGTTCGCCGAGGAGGAGCGCGAGCGCGCCGCCGAGACCGGTCACTCGACCGCCGGACAGGCCGCCGCGCTGGCCCGGGACGCCGGCGTGACCATGCTCGCGCTGACGCACTTCTCGACCCGCTACCCCGTGGGATTGCTGCGCGACGAGGCGCGGGCGATCTTCCCCCGCACCGTGCTCCCGCGCGACTTCGACACGATCGAGATCCCGTTCCCGGAGCGCGGGGAGCCCGAGCTGATTCGCTGGGAGGATCGCCAGGCGACCGAGGCAGAGGAGACCGAGCCGGTCGGCGACACGGCGTGATGAGCACCAGCACGATCGAACGAGTCGAGACCGATCGGATGATCCTCGAGCGCCTGCGGCTCGAGCACGCCGCCGAGCAGCTGCCGTTGCTGCTCGACCCTCGCGTTTCGACCACGCTGTGGCCCCGCCGCCAGTTGCCGACCGAGGCCGAGGTGCTCGACGGGCTCAGGGCGAAGGTCGACCACTGGGACCGCCACGGTTTCGGCATCTGGCTGCTGCGCGACCGCGAGACCGGCGAGATGGTCGGCCGCGGCGGCCTTCAGTACACCTACACCGCCGGGCTGAACGACGTCGAGGCCGGATGGGCCGTCGTGCCCGAGCGCTGGGGGCAGGGCCTGGCCACCGAACTGGCCCACGCCTGCGTCGAGGTCGGCTTCGCGCAGCTCGACCTGCTCGAGATCATCGCCTTCACGCTCCCGGACAACGTGGCCTCGCGCCGGGTCATGGAGAAGGCCGCCTTCACCTACGACCGTGACATCGTCCACGCCGGCCTCCCGCACGTCCTGTATCGCCGCCGCCCCTGAGCGGGGCTGCATGAGAAACCGGAAAATGCGGCCGGTTTCTCGAGCAGGCTCGGTCCGCCGCGGCGATTGTTACCCTCAGTCGAGTCGGCCCCTTTAACCCGGTCCAGTGAGGCCAGGAAGGAGCGCGAAGCGAATGACGGTCGTGCTCGACCGCGATGACATGCGCCGCACGCTGGTGCGGATCGCCCACGAGATAGTCGAGAAGAACCCGGACGGAGCGATCGCGCTGGTCGGCATCCACCGGCGCGGGGCGGTGCTGGCGCGCCGGCTGCAGACGCTGACCAGTGAGCTGCTCGAGCCCGCGGTGCCGCTCGGGGACCTCGACATCTCGTTCTACCGCGACGACTACGCGATCCGCCCGAGCGCTCCGGTCGTCCACGCGACCCATCTCGAGTTTTCGGTCGACGGCCGCACGATCGTGATCGTCGACGACGTCCTGTACACCGGCCGCACGGTTCGGGCCGCGATCGACGCCACGTTCGACTACGGCCGCCCGGCCCGGGTGCAGCTCGCCGTGCTGGTCGACCGGGGCCACCGCGAGCTGCCGATCCGCCCCGACTACGTGGGCAAGAACATCCCAACCTCCCAGGAGGAGCGCGTGAACGTGTACGTCGAAGAGATCGACGGCGTCGATGAGGTCACGATCGGCCCGGCGCCCACGCCGAAGCGGGCCGCGGCATGACCAGGCTCGGACGTCATCTGCTCTCGATCGAGGATCTCGACCGCCCGGCGATCGAGCGGATCCTCGACCGCGCCGAGTCCTTCGACGAGGTCTCGGGCCGCGAGATCAAGAAGGTCCCCGCGCTGCGCGGCCGGACGATCGTCAACCTGTTCTACGAGTCGAGCACGCGGACCAGTTCGAGCTTCGAGTTGGCCGCCAAGCGACTGAGCGCCGACGTCGTCTCGATCCGCTCCCAGGGCTCGGCGGTCGACAAGGGCGAATCGCTCAAGGACACCGTGCAGACGCTGTCGGCCTACGACCCGGCGGCGATCGTGATCCGCTCGCCCCACGCCGGCGCGGCCACGCTGGTCGCGGGCTGGACCCCGGCGTCGGTGATCAACGCCGGCGACGGCAAGCACGAGCACCCGACCCAGGCCCTGCTCGACGTGTTCACGCTGCGCCGCCGGCTCGGCTCGCTCGACGCGACGAACATCTGGATCGTCGGCGACGTCCTGCACTCGCGGGTGGCCCGGTCGAACATCCTGGCCTTCACCCGGATGGGCGCCGAGGTCACCGTGTGCGGGCCGCCGACGCTGATCCCCCGTGAGATCGAGGCGCTCGGGTGCCAGGCGGCGACGACGCTCGACGGCCTCGAGAACGCCGACGTCGTGTACGTCCTGCGCATGCAGCAGGAGCGGATGCGCGACTCGTTCGTGCCTTCGCTGCGCGAGTACGCCAGCCGCTACCAGATCAATCCGGCTCGGCTGAACCCAAACCAGGTGCTCATGCATCCAGGACCGGTGAACCGCGGGGTCGAGCTGAGCGGCGAGGCGATCGACTCCCCCCAGGCGCTGATCGGCGCCCAGGTCCGGGCCGGGGTGGCGGTGCGGATGGCCGTCCTCTACGAACTGCTGGTGGGCGCGCCGGCGCTGGCCGAGGTGGCGTGATGAGCACCCAGCGACTGTTTCACCGTGACCGCGACACGTCTCGAGCCGAGCTGCTGATCACCAACGCGCACGTGCTCGACCCCCGCGCCGAGCTCGACGAGCCGCACGACGTCCTGATCCGCGACGGCCACATCGCCGAGTTCGGCTCGCCCGGATCGCTGAGCGGGGTGGGCGGGCCAGATATCGAGACGATCGACGCGGCGGGCCGGCACCTGTTCCCTGGATTCGTCGACCCCCACGTGCACCTGCGCACGCCCGGGCAGGAGTACAAGGAGAACCTCGAGACCGGCACCGCGGCGGCGGCGGCCGGCGGCTTCTGCGCGGTGATCGCGATGCCGAACACCGACCCGGTGGTCGACGACGCGGCCATCCTCGGATCCCTGACCGAGGCCGCGCGCCGCCAGGCGAAGGTCCCGGTCGGCTTCCTCGCATCGATCACGAGAAACCTGAAAGGCCAGGAGCTCACCGAGATGGCCGAGCTGCGCGACGCCGGCGCGCTGGGTTTCACCGACGACGGCAAGCCGGTGGTCTCGGCCGGCACGCTGCGCAAGGCGCTTCAGTACCAGCGCCTCACCGGCGGGGTGATCGCGCTGCACGAGGAGGATCCCGACCTTTCGCGCGACGGCGCCATGCACGAGGGGGCGGTGTCCGCGCGGCTCGGGATCGCCGGCATTCCCACCTTGTCGGAGTCGACGATGGTCGCGCGCGACGCCGCGCTCGCCGCCTACGAAGGCGCCCGGGTGCACTTCCAGCACCTCTCGTGCGTCGAGTCGATCGAGGCCCTGCGTCACGCCAAGGCGGCCGGCGCGAACGTCAGCGCCGAGGTCTGTCCCCATCACCTGACGCTGACCGACGACATGGTCCGCACGCTCGACAGCCGCTTCAAGATGAACCCGCCGCTGCGCACGGAAACCGACCGGCAAGCACTCGTCGCCGCGCTCAAGTCCGGCCTGATCGACTGCGTCGCCACCGACCACGCGCCCCACGCCGTTCATGAGAAGGAGGTGCCGTTCGAGCAGGCGCCGATGGGCACCACCGGGCTCGAGACCGCGTTCGCCGCGCTTTACACCGAGCTGGTCATATCCGGCGAGATTGAACTGGCCACGGTGATCGAGCGCATGACCGCCGGCGGCGCGCTGTACGGCCTGCCGATCCCGCGCATCGCGCCCGGCGAGCCCGCCAACCTGACTCTTGTCGACCTCGACGTGCGCTTCGAGGTCGGCGCCGAGGGCTACGCCAGCCGCTCGGCCAATTGCTGCTTCCACGGACGAGCCCTCCAGGGCAAGGTGCTGCTGACCGTGGCGGCGGGAACGGTGGCGCACCTGGACAGGATGTCGACCCAGGCTCCGGTCGCCCGGTGAGCGAGGCCACCGCCTATGTCCTGCTCGAGGACGGCGCCCGCTTCGACGGGCTGGCCTGCGGCGCGGACGCGCCGGCGGTCGGCGAGATCGTGTTCACGACCTCGATGTCGGGCTATCAGGAGGCGATGACCGACCCGAGCTACGCCGGGCAGCTCTTGACCTTCACCTATCCGCAGATCGGCAACTACGGCGTCTCGGCTCAGGCCATGGAGTCAGACCGGGTGCACGCCCGGGCGGCGATCATGCGCGCCGCGGTCGATCACCACGAGGCCGGGCGCGCCGAGCAGGGCTGGTTGACCTGGCTGAAGGCGAACGGCATCCCGGCGATCACCGACCTCGACACGCGGGCACTCGTGCGCCACATTCGCGAGGAGGGCGCGATGCGCGGCGGCGTGTTCCCGGCGGAGATCGATCAAGCGCGGGCGCGCGAGCTCATCGAGCAGGAGCCGGACATGGCCGGCCGCGACCTCGTCCGCGACGTCACGCCGGCGCATCGGATCGTTCTCGAGCCGAGTTCGCCGCCAGGCGAACTCGCAAGCAATTCTGGGTCTGGCGCAAGGGGAGCCAGGATCACCGATGGCCCCAGAATTGCCATGATCGACACCGGGGTCAAGCGCTCGATCACCCGCAACCTGCTCGAGCGCGGCGCCACCGTCGAGCTGCACCCCTGTACGGCCACGCCCCAAGAGCTCCTGAAAGACGACCCCGACGCGATCTTCCTGGCCAACGGCCCCGGCGATCCCGCGTCGCTCGACTACATCGTCCAAACCGTCCGCGCCCTCATCGGCAAGCGACCCGTGTACGGGATCTGCCTCGGCCACCAGCTGTTGTGCCGCGCGGTCGGCCTCGAGACCTACAAGCTGCCGTTCGGCCACCACGGGGCCAACCACCCGGTCAAGGACCTGACCACCGGTGTCGTCGAGATCACCAGCCAGAACCATGGCTTCGCGGTCCTCGGCCCAGACGGCGAAAAGACGATCGACACCGACGAGGCGGTCCGCTGGGAAACCGACTTCGGCGCGGCCGAGCTCACCCACATCAACCTGTACGACCGGACCGTGGAGGGCCTGGCGCTCAGAGACGTGCAGGGCGCGACCGTCCAGTACCACCCCGAGGCCGGACCCGGACCCAACGACGCGCTCCATCTCTTCGACCGCTTCGTCAACGAGATTCGAGATGCCGCGTAGAGACGACCTGCACAAGATCCTCCTGATCGGCTCGGGCCCGATCGTGATCGGCCAGGCCGCCGAGTTCGACTACTCGGGCACCCAGGCCTGCCGGGTGCTGATGGACGAGGGCTACGAGGTCGTGCTGGTCAACTCCAACCCGGCCACGATCATGACCGACCCCGAGGTGGCCACCACGACCTACGTCGAGCCGCTGCTGGTCGGACCGGTCCGCCAGGTGATCGAGCGCGAGCGCCCCGACGCGCTGCTCCCGACCCTGGGGGGCCAGACCGCGCTCAACCTGGCCAAGTCGCTGTCCGAGGACGGCACGCTCGATCAGTACGGCGTCGAGCTGATCGGGGCCGACTACGAGGCGATCGACCGAGCCGAGGACCGCGAGCGCTTCCGGGAGACGATGACCGACGCGGGGCTGCGCGTGCCGCGCAGCGCGATCGCCCACACGCTCGAGGAGGCTCACGGTGCGGTCGGGGACATCGGCCTGCCGTTCATCGTGCGGCCGGCCTTCACGCTCGGCGGCAAGGGCGGCGGCGTCGTGCGCACGATCGAAGAGCTGCCCCGGGTGGTCGGCCGCGGCCTCAAGGCCTCGCCGATCTCGCAGGTGCTGCTCGAGGAGTCGGTGCTCGGGTGGGGCGAGTTCGAACTCGAGGTGATGCGCGACCGGGCCGACAACGTGGTGATCGTGTGCTCGATCGAGAACCTCGATCCGATGGGCGTGCACACCGGCGACAGCGTGTGCGTGGCACCCCAGCAGACGCTGACCGACCGGCAGTACCAAAGCCTGAGAGATCAGGCGATCGCCGCGATCCGCGCGGTCGGCGTCGAGACCGGTGGCTCGAACGTGCAGTTCGCGGTCAACCGGGTCACCGACGAGATCGTGGTCATCGAGATGAACCCGCGGGTGTCGCGCTCGAGCGCGCTGGCCAGCAAGGCGACCGGCTTCCCGATCGCCAAGATCGCGGCGCGGCTGGCCGTCGGCTACACGCTGCAGGAGATCCCCAACGACATCACCAAGGCCACGCCGGCCAGCTTCGAGCCGGCGATCGACTACTGCGTGGTCAAGTGGCCGCGCTTCGCGTTCGAGAAGTTCCCCGGCGCCGAGGCCGGCCTGACCACCCACATGAAGTCGGTGGGGGAGGCGATGGCGATCGGGCGCACGTTCAAGCAGGCGTTCGCCAAGGCGCTCAGATCCCGAGAGCTCGACTCACGGCCGCGCCCACCCAGCGACGACGAAGACCTACTGACGGCGCTCGAAGAGGGCGGGGCCGAGCGCTTCGACCACCTGCTCGAGGCACTGCGGCGCGGCCTGCCCACCGACGAGCTTCACCGGCGGACGAGCATCGACCCCTGGTTCCTGCGCGAGTTGGGGGAGTTCGCTGACGCGAACTCCCTTGCGAGTTCGCCTGGCGGCGAACTCGGGATGGTCCGGACGTACAAGTCGGTCGATACCTGCGCGGCCGAGTTCGCCGCCCGGACGCCGTACTACTACTCGTCGCTCGAGCGCGGCGGCGGGAGTCAAAGCGAGGTCGACCGCGGCGAGCGCCCGAGCGTGGTGATCCTCGGCTCGGGGCCGAACCGGATCGGCCAGGGGATCGAGTTCGACTACTGCTGCGTGCACGCCGCCCAGACCGTGCGTGAGCAGGGTCGCGACGCGGTGATGGTCAACTGCAACCCGGAGACCGTCTCGACCGACTACGACACCTCGGACCGGCTGTACTTCGAGCCGCTGACGCTCGAGGACGTGCTCGCGGTGTGCGAGGTCGAGAAACCCGAGGGCGTGGTGGTGCAGTTCGGCGGCCAGACGCCGCTCAAGCTCGCCGCCGGACTCACCGAGGCCGGCGTGGCGATCCTCGGCACGAGCGTCGAGGCGATCGACCTGGCCGAGGACCGCGGCCGGTTCGGTGCCCTGCTCGACACGCTCGGCTACCAGGCCCCGCCGTACGCCACCGCCACCTCGACCGAAGAGGCCCTCCAGCGAGCCGGCACGGTTGGGTTCCCGCTGCTCGTGCGGCCGAGCTACGTGCTGGGCGGACGGGCCATGGAGATCGTCTACAGCCTCGAGGGGCTGGCCGACTACCTCGAGCGCGTGGCCCGCGAGCCGGGCACGACGATCTACCTCGACCGCTTCCTCGAGGACTCGATCGAGGTCGACGTCGACGCGATCTGCGACGGCACCGACGTGTGGATCGCCGGGATCATGCAGCACGTCGAGGAGGCCGGGATCCATTCGGGCGACTCGGCCTGCGTGCTGCCCCCGCACACGCTCGGGGAGGAGATGCTGACCCAGATCCGCGTCCAGACCGAGGGGATCGCCAGAGCGCTGAACGTGATCGGCCTGCTCAACGTGCAGTTCGCGATCCACGAGGACGTCCTGTACGTGATCGAGGCCAACCCGCGCGCCTCGCGCACGGTCCCGTTCGTGTCCAAGGCGATCGGGCTGCCGGTGGCCAAGCTGGCCTGCCGGGTGCTGCTCGGCGAGCGCCTGGCCGATCTTCATCTCCCGCCCGACACGAGCAACGGCCACGTGTGCGTCAAGGAGGTCGTACTGCCGTTCGACCGCTTCGCCGGGGCCGACTCGCTGCTCGGCCCCGAGATGCGCTCGACCGGCGAGGTCATGGGCATCGCGCGCGACTTCCCGACCGCGTTCGCCAAGGCCCAGGCGGCCGCCGGCTCCACCCTCCCAGCCCACGGACGGGTGTTCATCACGGTGGCCGACGGCGACAAGCCGGCCGCGACCGGCATCGCGACCGTGCTGCACGACCTCGGGTTCGAGATCATCGCCACGCGCGGGACCGCGCGGGCGATGCGGCGCATGGGCATCCCGGCCGAGACCATCAACAAGATCGGCGAGGGCTCCCCGCACGTGGTCGATTGGATCGAGCGCGGCGAGGTCGACCTGGTCATCAACACGCCGGTGGGCACGGGCGCCCGGACCGACGGATACGAGATCCGCTCAGCCGCGATCGCCCGCGGGATCCCGTGCATCACGACG
>DATFDC010000327.1:0-4101 GCA_035252415.1 Solirubrobacteraceae bacterium | reverse complement strand
TCAGGCGCTCGATCCGCTCGGCGTGCAACGGCAAGAGCTCCGCGAACGCGCGGCCGACGGTGCCGTGTCCGAGCAGTCCGATCCGGAAGACTCCGTCGCTCGGGCTAGACATCGCGGGCGGCCAGGTCCTCGTAGGTTTCGCGGCGCACGACCACCCGAGCTTCGCCGTCGCGGCAGAAGATCACCGGGGGACGCGGCACTCCGTTGTAGTTGTTGGCCAGCGAGTAGCCGTAGGCGCCGGTCACCGGCGTGGCGATCACGTCGCCCGGAGCCGGGTCGGCCAGCCTCGCCTCACGGACGATCACGTCGCCGGACTCGCAGTGCTTGCCGGCGATCCGGCAGGGCTCACCCGAGCCGGCATCGGCGAGCGGCCGGTCGGCGATCAGCGCCTCGTATCGCGAGCCGTAGAGCATCGGGCGCAGGTTGTCGGACATGCCGCCGTCGACCGCGACCCAGGTCGAGACGTTGTGCTTGACCGTCTGCACGGTGTACAGCGTGACCGCCGAGTTGGCGACCAGCGCCCGCCCGGGCTCGAGCAGCAACCGCACGTCGCGGCCGAGCTCCGCGTGCACGGTCGACACCACGGCATCCACGTAGTCGGCCACCGCGGGCGGCTCGTCGGAGGACAGATACGCGACTCCGAGTCCGCCGCCCACGTTGTAGACGGGGAAGTCGCCCAGCTCTGCCAGCATCCGCACCGCGGCGCGAAACGGCTCCAGCGAGAGCAGCTGCGATCCGATGTGGAAGTGCAGTCCGACCAGCCGCAGGTGCGGCGCGCGGGACAGCCGCTCGATCGCCACCCGGGCGTCCACCGGCGCGAAGCCGAACTTGGAGTCGGCCTGGCCGGTCGAGATCGCGTGGTGGGTCTCGCCGGCCACGCCCGGAGTGATCCGGATCAGGACTTCCTGCTCGCGCCCGAGCGACGCCGCCACCTTCTCCAGCCGGTCGAGGTCGTGCAGGGAGTCGATCACGATGTGCCCGACGCCGGCCTGGACCGCCTCCCGAAGCTCGGCCACCGACTTGGCGTTGCCGTGGAAGTAGATCCGCGCCGGGTCAAAGCCACCGCGCAGGGCCAGGAACAGCTCGCCCCCCGAGGCCACGTCGCAGGCCAGCCCCTCCTCGGCCAGCAGCCGGTACACCGCGGTGCAGGGAAACGCCTTGGAGGCGAACAGCACGTCGTAGTCCGCGTGCCGGGCGGCCAGCGCGTCCACGAACGAACGAGCCCGGGCGCGCAGATCGTCCTCGGCGACGACGTACGCCGGCGTCCCGAACTTGCGGGCCAGCGCGACCGCGTCGCAGCCGCCGATCTCGAGGTGCCCGCGCTCGTTCACCCGCGAGCCGAGCGGAAACACATGCGAGATCGTCGAGGTGGCGGCGCTCACGTTCGGCGGTCGATCATGCCAAATGCGGTGCGGTGGCTGCCATCATCGGCGGGGTGCCTCGTCCGCGCCCGGTCACGGTGGACCTCCCGAGCGAGATCGGCGTCCACGAAGGGCTGGCCTACTCGCTGTGGCTGCCCAAGACCGGAACTGGCCCGCCCGCCGGCGTGGTCGTCCTCCACGGCGCGGGCTCGTGCAAGGAGAACCATCACGACTTCGCCCGCGCCGCGCTCGCCGCCGGCCTCGGCGCGATCGCGTTCGACCAGCGCGGCCACGGGGAGAGCCAAGGGCCGATGGACGGCCGGGCGCTGAATGACGTCGCCGCGATGGCCGCCCTGCTCCGCGAGCGCCTGGGCGATGCGCAGGCGCCGATCGCCCTGCGCGGCTCGAGCATGGGGGGCTACCTCGCGCTGGTCTCCGCGGCGCAGGCCCAAGCGGCAGCCGTGGTGGCGATCTGCCCGGCCAGCGCCGGGGGCCTCAGCCGCGGCCTGGCCCAGGGGCGCTTCAGCTTCGAGGCGGACGCCCCTGCCTTGCAGGCCTTCCTCGCCGAACACGACGAGCGCGACGCGGTCGCCGCGCTCGAGGCCCCCGTGCTCCTCCTGCACGCCGAGGGCGACGAGCAGGTGCCGGTCGAGCACTCGCGCGAGCTCGCCGAGCTCACGCGGTCCGCGAAGAGCCGCCTGATCGCCCTGCCCGGCGGCCACCACCGCTCGGTCCAGCACGACCCCGACCTCCAGGCGGTCAGCCTGCGGTTCATCGAGCGCTGCCTGCGTGCGCCCGACGGCGCCTAGCGCGATTCCTGGATGCGGATCAGGTTTCCCGCCGGGTCGCGGACCGAGCAGTCGCGGATCCCGTAGGGCTGCTCGGTCGGCTCCTGGACGACTTCGGCGAAGTCGCTGGCCTGCAGCCGCTCGAATGTCCCGTCGAGGTCGGGAGTGGCCAGGTTGATGCTGGCGTAGGTGCCCTTGGCCATCATCTCGGCGACCATGCGGCGCTCGTCGTCGGTGAGGCCGGGGGTGGCGGCCGCCGGGCACAGGACGATCGCCGTGTCGGGCTGGTTCACCGGGCCAACCGTGATCCAGTGCATGCCGCCGAATTCGACGTCGCGCCGGACCTCAAAGCCGAGGGTGTCGCGCCAGAAGGCCATGGATGCGTCCGGATCATCGTGCGGAAGCATGCTCGAGTGGATGCTGATGTCCATGGCGGCCAACCTACCCCCGGCTCGCTACGGGCGCTTCCCGCTGCCGGATCGGCCTGGTCACCTGCTTGGCCAGACACGGCGCCATCCCGACCGTCGCGCCGGCCTGCTCGCGCCGGTACGCGCTGGGCGGCATGCCGACCAGTTCGGTGAAGCGGGTGCTGAACGTCCCCAGCGACGAGCAGCCGACCTCGAAGCAGACCTCGGTGACGCTCAACTCGCCGCGGCGCAGCAGCGCCATCGCGCGCTCGATGCGCCGCGTCATCAGGTAGCTGTACGGGGATTCGCCGTAGGCGAGCCGGAACTGCCGGCTGAGGTGCCCGGCCGACATGTGCGCGTCGCGGGCGAGCGCCTCGACGTCGAGCGGCTGCGCATACTCGCGATCGATCCGGTCGCGGACCCGGCGCAGCAGCGCCAGGTCACGCAGATGCTGCTCGGCCGCGAGTCTCCCCGTCACGTGCCAGATCATGCCACCCGGCGCCGGCAATAAGGGCCCGCGGCACACCGTCACGCGCCGACGTAGGCGGCCAGGTGCTCGCCGGTGAGCGTCGAGCGCGCGGCGACCAGGTCGGCGGGCGTGCCCTCGAAGACGATCCGGCCGCCGTCATGGCCGGCCCCCGGGCCTAGGTCGATGATCCAGTCGGCGTGCGCCATCACCGCCTGATGGTGCTCGATCACGATCACCGACTTGCCGGCGTCGACCAGCCGGTCGAGCAGGCCGAGCAGGTGCTCGACGTCGGCCAGGTGCAGGCCGGTGGTCGGCTCGTCGAGCACGTAGATGCCGCCCTTCGTTCCGATGTGGGTGGCCAGCTTGAGCCGCTGGCGCTCGCCGCCGGACAGCGTCGTGAGCGGCTGGCCGATGCTCAGGTAGCCCAGGCCGACGTCCGCCAGCCGCTCGAGGATCGTGAGTGCGGCAGGAACCCGCGCCTCGCCGGCGCCGAAGAACTCCTCCGCGTCGGTCACCGACATCGCGAGCACCTCGCTGATGTCGCGGCCGCCGAGGTGGTACTCGAGCACCGATGGCTCGAAGCCCTTTCCACCGCATTCCTCGCAGGTCGAGGGGACGGTGGCCATGATCGTCAGCTCGGTGTAGATGACGCCGGCGCCGTTGCAGTTAGGGCAGGCGCCCTCCGAGTTCGCGCTGAACAGCGCGGGCTTCACGCCGTTGGCCTTGGCGAACGCCTTGCGGATCGGGTCGAGCAGTCCGGTGTACGTGGCCGGATTGCTGCGGCGCGAGCCTCGGATCGCGTCCTGGTCGATCGTCACCACGCCGTCCCGGCCGGACACCGAGCCGTCGATCAACGAGCTCTTGCCCGAGCCGGCCACGCCGGTGACGACGACGAGCACGCCCAGCGGGATGTCGACGTCCACGTCGCGGAGGTTGTGGGTGGCGGCGCCCCGGACCTCGAGGGCTCCGGTGGCGGAGCGGACCTCGTCCTTGAGCGCTGCCCGGTCGTCGAGGTGGCGGCCGGTGAGGCTGCCGCTCTTCCGCAACCCCGGGAGCGTCCCCTCGTAGACGATCTC
>DATFDC010000326.1:0-3700 GCA_035252415.1 Solirubrobacteraceae bacterium | reverse complement strand
GGTGGCCGACGGCGACGAGCTGGTGGCGCTGGCCGCCCTGCACCTGCGCTCGCTCGGTCGTCTGCCCGGGAACGGCGTCGTCGTGACCGTCATGACCAACTACGGCTTTCACCGGGCCATGGAGGCGGCCGGCATCGACGTGGCGACGACGTCGGTCGGTGACCGGTACGTGCTCGACGAGCTGCGCCGGCGCGGCTGGGCGCTCGGCGGCGAGCAGTCCGGCCACATCATCGATCTCGGCTTCGGCCCCTCGGGCGACGGGATCGCCAGCGCGCTGCTCACGCTCGAGGCGCTCGATGGGCGCGACCTGGCCGACCGCGACGCGATGGACAAGCTTCCCCAGCGCCTGGTGAACATCCGGGCCGGCGATCGAGCCGGATTGGCCGCCGCGCTCGCCGATCCGGGCGTGGAGGAGGCGATCGCCCGCGAGCACGAGGGGCTGAGCGGCCGGGGGCGCGTGCTGGTCCGTCCGTCCGGTACCGAGCCGCTGATCCGGGTGATGGTCGAGGCGCCCAGCCAGCAGGAGACCGACGAGGTCTGCGCCCGGCTCCGAGATGTAGTGGAGACGGCGCTACCGTAGGACCCGGGGGCGACGCGAACTTCGCCCTGCAAGTGACGTTGTTCGGGTGAAGGACCGGTCCGGCTAACATCACTGGCCCACGCCGGATGGCCATCTGCGCGGCCGTGTCCGCCAGGAAAGGGGAAGTAAGTTCGGATGTGTGGAATCGTCGGGTACGTGGGTCCGCGCCAGGCACGCCCACTTCTGCTCGCCGGGCTCGAGAAGCTCGAGTATCGCGGCTATGACAGTGCCGGCATCTCGGTGCTCGAGGGCGACCGCATCGATGCGGTGCGAGCCGTTGGGAACCTGAGCGCGCTGCGCGGCGCGATCGAGACCAACGGCGGCGTCGAGCATCGTTCCGGCGCGGTGGCGCTGGCCGAGCGTCCGCAGTCGGAGACCGGGATCGGCCACACCCGCTGGGCCACGCACGGCGGCGTCACCGAGGAGAACGCGCACCCGCATTTCGACACGACCGATCGCGTTCACATCGTGGTCAACGGCATCGTCGAGAACTACATCGCGCTCAAACGCCGGCTGATCGACGAAGGCGCCAGGTTCACCTCCGAGACCGACGCCGAGGTGATCGCGCACCTCGTAGCTCACTATGACGAGGGCGATCTGGTCGAGGCCGTGCGCCGCGCGTACGCCGAGCTCCGCGGCCACTACGCGTTCGTGGCCATGAGCGCCAACGAGCCCGGGCTGCTGGTCGGCGCGCGCAAGGAGTGCCCGCTGATCGTGGGCCGGGGCGAGGGCGAGCAGTACATCGCCTCGGCGATTCCCGCGTTCCTCAAGCACACCCGCCACGTGCAGTACATCGAGAACGACGAGATCGTCGTGCTACGGCCCGATGGCGTGGAGTTCTTCACGCCCGAGGGCACTCCGGTCGAGCGCGAGGTGGTCGAGATCGACTGGGACTCCGAGACGGCCGAGAAGCAGGGCTACGAGACGTTCATGCTCAAGGAGATCCACGAGCAGGCCGACGCGGTGGCGGAGACCATCGGCGAGCGTGCCGCGCGCGGGGTGGGGATCGACCTCGGGGATCTTGGGCCGATCGACGACGAGCTGCTCCGGAGGCTGCGGCGGGTCGTGATCGTCGCCTGCGGCACCTCCTACCACGCCGGCCTGATCGGCCGGTATGCGATCGAGGAGTTCTCCCGCGTGCCGGTCGAGGTCGAGATCGCCTCCGAGTACCGCTACCGCAACCCGCTGGTCGGATCCGGCGACCTGGTGATCGGCATCTCACAGTCGGGTGAGACCGCCGACACGCTGGCTGCCATGCGGATCGCCCGTGACCGCGGCGCTCGTGTGCTCGCGGTTACGAACATCATGGGCTCCCAGGCCACCCGGGACGCCGACGGCGTCCTGTACACGCGCGCCGGACTGGAGATCGGCGTGGCGGCGACCAAGACGTTCGTCAGTCAGGTGGCGGCGATGTACCTGCTCGCGCTGCGGCTGGCCGAGCTGCGGGGCACGATGGAGCTTGGCGCGCTCAAGGCCACGATCAGCGAGGTCAAGCGGCTGCCCCACCGGATCGCCGAGATGTTCGAGCGTCACATGGATGGCGTCGAGGCGATTGCCCGCGGGGTCGGCGAGGCTGACTTCTTCCTGTATCTCGGCCGCCACGTGGGGTTGCCCGTAGCGCTCGAGGGCGCGCTGAAGCTGAAGGAGATCTCCTACATCGCGACCGACGCCTACGCCGCCGGCGAAATGAAGCACGGCCCGATCGCCCTGCTCGATAAGAGCACGCCGGTCGTCGTGGTGGCCACGGAATCCCCGGTGCTCGAGAAGGTCATCTCGAACATCCAGGAGGTTCGTGCCCGCGGCGCGCGGGTGATCGCGGTGGCCACCGAGGGCGACAAGGAGATCGGCCAACACGCGGACGAGGTGATTGAGGTGCCGCAGACCGAGTGGATGCTGGCCCCGCTGCTGGCGGTGATCCCGCTCCAGCTCCTCGCGTACCACATCGCCCGCCGTCGCGGCCTGAACGTCGACCAGCCCCGGAACCTGGCCAAGACCGTCACGGTCGAGTGAAAGTCGGCATCGACCTGCTCGAGATCCAACGGCTCGAGCGGGCGCTCGAGCGGACGCCACGGCTCGCACAGCGGCTGTTCACCGAGGCCGAACTCGCGTACGCGGCCTCGCAGGGGCGACCGGGCCAACACCTGGCCGCGCGCTTCTGCGCCAAGGAGGCGGTGGCCAAGGCGCTCGACCTGAGCTCGTGGAACTTCCACGAGGTCGAGGTGATCGGGACCGGCGGACCGCCGTCGATTCGGCTGTCCGGCACCGCCGCGGCGCGCGCGGCCGAGCTTGGGGTGTCGGTCGAGGTGTCTTTGACGCACACGGGGCGCGAGGCGGCCGCGGTGGCGATCGCGGGCTGACCGTTCTAGGGGGTCGATAGCCTCCGGGCGATGGCGAGGCTTCCCGACTGGCTCGACCCGCTCCCCGACGCCGGCGAGCAGCGGGCGCTCGACGAGTGGGCGATCGGCGAGCGCCGTATCCCGGGGATCGAGTTGATGGAGCGCGCCGGCTCCGGGCTGGCCGACGTGACCGGCGAGTTGGCACCCGCCGGGCGAGTGGCCGTGGTCTGCGGCAAGGGCAACAACGGCGGGGACGGCCTGGTTGCCGCGCGGGTGCTGCGGTCTCGTGGCCGTGGCGTCGACGTCCTGCTGCTCGGCGATCCGGGTGAGCTGCGCGGCGACGCCGCCGCGAACCTGGAACGGTTGCCGGGCGATCGCCCCGTGCCGTTCTCCGCGGATGCGCTGTTGGGCGCCGCGGCGATCATCGACGCGATCCTGGGGACCGGATTCTCGGGCGAGCCGCGCGAGCCGGCGGCCGGCGCGATCGGGACGATCAACCTGGTGGGGGCCGGGGGCGCGGTCGTCGTGGCCTGTGACGTGCCGAGCGGGGTCGACGCCTCGACCGGGGAGGTTGCCGGCGCCGCGGTATGTGCCCGCGCGACCGCCACGTTCAACGCCGGCAAGCCGGGGCTGTGGATCGCCCCGGGGAAGGCGAGCGCCGGCGAGGTGCGGGTGATCGACATCGGGATCCCGGCCGGAGGTCCGGCCGATCCGGCGATCGGGCTGATCTCCGAGCGCGTGCTGGCCGGGGTGCCCGTGCGGGGTCGCGAGTCGACGAAGTTCG
>DATFDC010000325.1:0-4943 GCA_035252415.1 Solirubrobacteraceae bacterium | reverse complement strand
TTGGCCTTGGCGGCGAGCACGTCGGCCTTGGTGATCCGGCCCCCACGGGCCGTGCCGGTCAGCGCGGAAAGGTCCACTCCCTGCTGGGCGGCGATCCGTCGGGCGACCGGGGAGATGTTCGCGCCGTCGCCCCCCGTCGGCGGTTGGGATGCGGCGGGCGCGGCGGCTTCGGGCGCGGGGGTCGGCGCGGCGCCGGCGCTCGGCTGCATCCGCGCGATCACCTGACCGACGCTGACCGTGTCGCCCTCGGCAAACAGGATCTCGGTGATCGTCCCGCCGGACGGCGCCGGCAGCTCCATGTCGACCTTGTCGGTCGAGATCTCGACCACGGTGTCGCCCGGCTTGACGGCGTCTCCGACCTTGACACTCCACTCGAGGATCGTGCCCTCGGTGACCGACTCGCCGCCGGTCGGGGTGACGATGTCGATGGTCTCGCCGCTCGATGCCTCGGCGGCCGCCACGCCCTCGGCCTCGGTCGTCGCGCCGGCCACGGTCTCCTGCGGGGTGGCGGGCGGCGACTCGCCGGACACCGGCGTCGCGGGCACCTCGGCGCCGTCGCTTGCCGAGTCCCCGTTGGTCGAGATCTCGGCCAGCACGGCACCCACCGCGACGGTCTCGCCCTCGGCGGCGTGGATCTTCACCAGCCGCCCGGCGACGGGCGAGGGAACTTCGGCGTCGACCTTGTCGGTCGAGATCTCGACGATCGTCTCGTCGACGCCGACGCTGTCGCCCTCCTGCTTGTGCCAT
Organism: Solirubrobacteraceae bacterium; assembly: GCA_035252415.1. Lineage (GTDB taxonomy): Bacteria > Actinomycetota > Thermoleophilia > Solirubrobacterales > Solirubrobacteraceae > Palsa-465. The sequence goes on along the minus strand of DATFDC010000325.1, from coordinate 4,196 downwards.
TCGAGCACGGTGCCCTCGGCGACGGAATCTCCCATCGCCGGCATGACAACTTGGACAGTGCCACTAGTGACTGCCATCGAGCACCTTCAAGGGTAGCCCGGAAACCGCCTTGTGCCTACGCCGGCGGCTCTCGACCACGAACCCGATCGACCCTGCAAACGGACCCAGCCCGCCAAGGACCGCGACGGTCAGGGCCAGCCAGTACGGGATCACCCGGGCGCGGGCGGCGGCGATGCAGACGAGCGACATCACGATCCACAACACGCCGTGCGACAGGCCCAGGATGAACGTCTCCGGCTCGGGATTGCCCAAAACGAAAGCGCAGATGAGCAGCGCCAGATACACGCACGAGTGGGTGAACGAGACGACCTCGAGCCGGCCGAAGGTGATCGCGCGCATCAACTCGAGATCAGCGCGGCGGTGCGTCGCAGCGCATCGTGTGCCTCGTCCGGCCAACGGGCCGGGTCGGCCGGCCACCAGGCGAACTCGTCGTGCTCGTCGTCGGGGATGACGTTGGCGCCATCGGCCAGCCAGGCCTGGCCCAGCAGCATCACCATCTCGCTGGGCAGGAGGATCAGCGCCTCTGCGCGCATCCGCTCCGGCTCGACCGACCACTCCTCGTGCAGCTCGCGGCGCATCGTGTCGATCGGGTTCTCGTCGACCTCGACCGAGCCCGCGGCTCCGAGCGCCCAGCGCCCCGCCCAGGTCGCCAGCCACTGCGCGCGGCGCCCGGCCAGCCACCGTCCGTCCGCCGCGCGGACGGTGCACTGGATCGACAGGCTCCGAGCCGCGCCGTCGGAGATCAGCCGCAGCGCCCAGCGAGCGGGCTGGAGCACGAGCGACAGTCGGTCCGCCGTGGTCGAGAAGTCGGCCAGGCGCGCCGCGAAGCCGTCGTGGCTGGGCGAGCCGCGCCGCCGGAGCGCGTCGAGCGCGAGGTCCGCCGCGTCGATCGCCTCGCCCGGCGGCTCGAACGGCTCCTCGCGCCAGGCCACATTGACCTGAGCTGGTTCCCACGGGCCGCGGGCCAGGACACCGGCAGATACGCCCACGCCGCACAAGGTACCGTCGCCTTGAATGGAGCGGCGGCGCAACCACTGGGGCTGGGGCTACGAGGACGAGCAGCTCTCGCCCGAGGAGGTCCGCGGCGCGGCCGAGTTCATGGCCGGGCGGCTCGGCTTCGGCTCGACCGAGCCCGAGCAGCCCGTGCCGCTGTCGGAGATCTCGCTCGCGGCGCCGCGCCTGCACCCTCCGGAGTCGCTTCAATCGATCTGCGCTACCGACGATTACCAGCGCGCGCTGCACGCCTACGGCCGCTCGTACCCCGACGTCGTACGCGCGTTCCGCGGGCGGTTCGACCATCCGCCCGACGTCGTGGTGCACCCGCGCGACGAATCCGAGGTGCGCGCCGCCCTCGACTGGGCGGTCTCGGCCGGCGCGGCGGTGATCCCGTTCGGCGGCGGCACCAGCGTGGTGGGCGGCGTCGAGGCGTCGGGATGCGACGCGTATGCCGGCGTGGTGACGATCGACCTCAAGAAAGTCGACCGCGTTCTCGAGGTCGATCCGGTCTCGCTCTCGGCGCGGATCCAGGCCGGGGCGACCGGCCCGAGGCTCGAGCAGCAACTCGGGGAGCACGGCCTGACCCTCCGCCACTTTCCCCAGTCGTTTCAGTTCTCGACGCTGGGCGGCTGGATCGCCACCCGCGCGGGCGGGCACTTCGCGACGCTGTATACGCACATCGACGATCTGGTCGAGTCGGTCCGCGCGCTCACCCCAGCGGGGGTCTGGGAGTCGCGCCGGCTGCCGGGCTCGGGCGCCGGCGTCTCGCCCGATCGGATGCTGATCGGCTCCGAGGGGACGCTCGGGATCATCACCGAGGCGTGGGTCAGGGTGCGACGCCGGCCGGTCCACCGCGCTTCGGCCGCCGTGCGCTTCGAGGACTTCATGGCGGGCGCGGAGGCGGTCAGGGCACTCTCGCAGTCCGGCCTCTATCCGACCAACTGCCGCCTGATCGACGCCCGCGAGGCCGCGGTGACCGGCGCCGGCGATGGCGCGCACGCTGTGCTCGTGCTCGGGTTCGAGTCGGCCGAGCACGACGTCGAAGCGCTGATGACGACCGCGCTGCAATGTTGCGCCGATCACGCGGGCTCGTGGGAGCGGCGCGGAGCCGGGTCGGGCCGGGCGGGCGGTGACGCGGTCGGAAGCTGGCGCGAGGCGTTCCTGCGCGCTCCCTACCTGCGCGATGTGTTCGTGGCGATTGGAGTGCTGTCCGAGACGTTCGAGACCGCGATGACGTGGGAGCGTTTCCCGGAGTTTCACGAGCATGTGCTGAGCTCGGTGGGCGACGCGGTGCGCGAGACCTGCGGGGAGGGCACCGTGACCTGCCGCTTCACCCACGTGTATCCCGACGGCCCCGCGCCCTACTACACGATCCTCGCCCCGGTCCGCCGGGGCGCCGAGCTCGAGCAGTGGGCCGAGCTCAAGCGGGTCGCCTCCGAGGCGGTGATCGAAGGCGGCGGCACGATCACCCACCACCATGCGGTCGGGCGTGAGCACCGGCCCTGGTATGACCGCCAGCGCCCCGAGCCGTTCGCCGCCGCGCTGCGCGCGGCCAAGGCGGCGCTCGACCCGAACGGTGCGCTCAACCCGGGAGTGCTGATCGATCCATGACGCCAGAGCTCTACGACCGGATCGGCCGCACGTACACGAGCACTCGCACGACCGATCCGCGCATCGCCGCCGCGGTCTGGAACGCGCTCGGCGACGCCCGCACCGTGCTCAACGTCGGCGCCGGCAGCGGCCACTACGAGCCGACCGACCGGGAGGTGGTGGCGCTCGAGCCCTCGCCCGTGATGATCGCCCAGCGCCCGCCCGACGCGGGTCGGCGGGTCCGGGTCGTCCAGGGACGGGCCGAGGCGCTCCCGTTCGAGGATGACTCGTTCGACGCGGTGATGGCCGTGTTGAGCGATCACCACTGGCAAGACCGCCGGCGCGGGTTCGCCGAGCTGCGCCGGGTGGCACGAGACCGGGTCGTGCTGTTCAACGCCAACCCGGGCGAAGCTGATCGGTTCTGGATGACCACCGAGTATCTGCCCGAGTTCCTCGAGCTGATCGCGCCGCGCTACCGGACTCCCGGGGCGTGGCGAGACGAGCTCGGTGAGGCGTTTGGAGGCGCCGAGCTCACGCCCGTTCCGGTGCCGCACGATTGCCAGGATGGGTTCTACGGCGCGTACTGGCGCCGGCCCGAGGCCTTCCTCGATCCGGGGGTCCGGGCGGGCATCTCGGTGTTCGCGCAGGTAAGCTCCGCCGCCGTGGTCCGCGCGATCGATGCCCTCGGCGCGGACCTCCAGAACGGCAGGTGGCAGGAGCGCCACCGCGAATTGCTCTCACTGGACGAGCTTCACCTCGGCTACTACGTGATCGTCGCCGAGCCAACGTCGCAGACAGGAGGAAGTGCATGAAGGTGATCGGCGCGGGACTGCCTCGAACCGGCACGCTCTCGCAGAAGGTCGCGCTCGAGATGCTCGGGTTCGGCCCCTGCTACCACATGGTGAACGTCCTGACCAACCTGCCGCTGTCCAGGCAGTGGGAGCAGGCCCTCGACGGCGAGGTGGACTGGGACGAGGTGTTCGGCGAGCACGAGTCCACCGTCGACTGGCCGGGAGCCTTCTTCTACCGCGAGCTGGCCGACGCCTATCCGGACGCGAAGGTCGTGCTCTCGACGCGGGATCCCGAAGCCTGGGAGAAGAGCATGATCGACACGATCTGGGGAGTCATCTATGGGCACTCGCCGATGGCGCACATCTCGAAGGCCCGGGAGTTCGTCGACCCCGATTGGCGTGGCTATCTCGAGCTGATGACCCGGATGTGGGCCGCCCAGGGCATCTTCGCCGGGAACGAGCTGCGGCCGGGACAGCTGGCCGAGGCGATCACGCGCTACCAGGAAACCGTCCAGCGCAACATCCCGGAGGACCGGCTGCTCGTGTGGAGCGTCCAGGAGGGATGGGAGCCGCTCTGCGACTTCCTCAAGGTCGACGTCCCCGACGCCCAGTTCCCGCGCCTGAACGACTCGAAGATGTTCATCGACCGGCTGATCGACGGGTCGCTGATGGTGCTCAAGGAATGGCGCGAGCGCGGCGGCGTGGAGGAGCCGGCGCAGCAGCCGGTCTAACCGCCGGACCGCTGGGAGCCGGCGGCCA
>DATFDC010000324.1:0-3455 GCA_035252415.1 Solirubrobacteraceae bacterium | reverse complement strand
GTTCGGCGCCGGCCGGGTCATGCTCGGCTTCGCGATCGCGCTCGAAGCTTGCTCGCGCGCGATCGGAACCGTGGCCGCCGCGCGCTCGGGCGCGCGGGGCTGGGCCTGTGCGTGCGCGATCGGGGGCGCGCCGTTCGTGGCCTGGTTCGCCTTCGGGCGCCGCTCGGGGCGGACCGACGTCGAGTCCTCCGCGCTGGCCGGGCTGCTCGCCAGTCTCGCCGTCGTCCTCGCCGTGCTGGCCCTGCTTCTGGGCCTCTGATCCGGACCGATACGCTCGGCCGGTGGATCCGGAGCCCGGAGAGCAGGTCTTCTTCCACGGCCATCCGTCGTGGCGCTCGATGCTGGCGTTCTACGTCCGCGGGCTGCTCGTGGCCGTGGCGGCCGGCGTGATCGCGGGCATCGTGACCCGGATCAGCGACCGCAGCGTCAGCGTGCCGTGGGTGGCAGTCGCGGTGCTCGTCGTGTTCGTCGTGGTGCTCGCCTGGGGGCTGATCAGGCGCGTCGCCACCACATACACGATCACCAACCGTCGTCTGACCATCCGATCCGGGCTGCTCTCCCGCGAGTTGCACGAGTGCCGGATCGAGCGGGTCCAGAACGTCAACACGCGTCAGCGCCTGCTGGAGAGAATCCTCGGCATCGGCACAGTCGATTTCGACACGGCCGCGGGTGCCGCCTATGACTTCTCGTTCCGCGGCGTCGAGGACCCGGGCGGGATCGTCCGAACGGTCAACGCGGCCCTCGAGGACCTCGGGCTCGCGCACCCCCACGTGTAGATGGCGGCCCTCGCGTCCGCCCTGATGCTGGCCTTGCATGGCCTCGCCTTCGCTCCGCACTATCGGCTCGTCGGACACCACGGGATGGTCACGAACGGGCGCTACACGGTGCTGTGGAGTGGGCGCCGGATCGAGGTGGGCACGCTCATCGACGAGCAGACCGGACGGCGCATCCGCGTCATATTGCCGGGCGGCTGCCGCTCGGGGGGAACGTTCTCGCCGGTCCTCGGGAGTTCCTGGCTGCTGGCGGAGTGCGGCCACCGACGGGTCGATCTGTATTCGCTGAGCAGCGATGAATGGCGTGGGATGACCCTACCCGGGACCTGCCGGAACGAGGAGAGCCGGGCCGGGGGGTGTGTTCCGCTCGCGGTGGGAACCGACTGGATCGAGTACGACAAGGAGCGGAGCGCCCGCCTCGGAGACCGGTTCATCTTCCAGAAGCTCGACACGGGAGCGCTGCGCGGAAATCCGACCGGCCCGAGGACGCTGCCGGACCTGGATTCTCCGGTGCTGGCTCAACCGGTGTGCGCACCGCTCCGTGTTCCGCGTCACGGCACGCTGACCTTCGACGGCCGCTACGCAGTCGCCGCCGGGGCGACCGGCACGTTCATCGAACGGTGCGGTAGCCGTTTGCACCTTCCGGTGCCCTTCCTCACCGTCGCCACGGGGCCGGGAGCGATCGTCTGGCTCCCGAGTCCCACGAGCGCCGTGAGCGGCGTGTTCCTGCCCAGCCTCAGGCGGTTCAAGATCGCGCCGCCGCCGGGCGATGCCTACGCCGTCGACGTCGAGGTCAGCCTCCGCCACATCTACATCACCATGGCACCGCGTGCCAGCGGGATCGACGTGTGGTCCGCGCCCGCCCCTCGCCCTCAAGCGCCGGTTAGCCGGTCGGTTTCAGACGGTTGATCTCGGGTGGGGACCCGACAAACCTGACGCTCGGCATCGTTCCCAGCCCGAGGGTTAGGAACCTCGGCCCAGAGCCGGAGGATCCTGACATTCGCCTCGCGCGGGCCGGCGAGTGCCAGGAACTCGGGATGACTGCGTGCACGGGTGCCCAGTGGGGCGGCTTGTCGGGTCCGCCCCGCGCCTACGCGCTCACGGTGGCCGCGCCCAGACCGGCGGCCGCGCGCAGATCGGATGCCTTGTCGGTCCGCTCCCACGTGAAGTCGTGATCCTCGCGGCCGAAGTGGCCGTACGCGGCGGTCTTCTGATAGATCGGCCGGTGCAGCCGCAGATACTTGCGAAACGCCCCGGGCCGCAGGTCGAAGTGCTCGCGGATCAGCTCGAGGATCCTCGCTCGCCCGATCTTCTCGGTCCCGAACGTCTCGACCATCACCGACACCGGATGGGCCACGCCGATCGCGTAGGCCACCTGCACTTCGAGACGGTCGGCCACCCCCGCCGCCACGAGGTTCTTGGCCACGTAACGCGCCGCGTAGGCCGCGCTGCGGTCGACCTTCGACGGATCCTTGCCGCTGAACGCCCCACCACCGTGACGCGCCATCCCGCCGTAGGTATCGACGATGATCTTCCGACCGGTCAGGCCGCAGTCGCCCATCGGACCGCCGATCACGAACCGGCCGGTCGGGTTGACCAGGAGGGACCGGTGGAGCTTGCGCGCGTCATAGAGCTCCTCCGGCACGACCGGCCCGACGACGTGCTCCCACAGGTCGTCTCGGAGCAGCGATTCGGCGCCGTCGCGATGCTGGGTCGAGATCAGCACCTTCTCGACCTCGACCGGCCTTCCGTCGATGTAGCGCACGGTGACCTGGGTCTTCCCGTCCGGTCGCAGGTAGGGCAGGATCTCCGCCCGGCGTACATCCGCCAGCCGCTTGGCCAGCTTGTGCGCCAACGAGATCGGCAACGGCATGAGCTCATCGGTCTCGTTCGACGCGTAGCCGAACATCATCCCCTGATCCCCCGCGCCGGCCAGGTCGACCTCGTCGTCGTCGCCGGGATCGACGCGCGCCTCGTAGGCCCGGTCGACGCCCTGGGCGATGTCCGGCGACTGCTTGTCGATCGCGTTGATCACCGCGCACGTGTGATAGTCGAACCCGAACTCGGCGTCGGTGTAGCCGATCCGCTTGATCGTCTCCCGCGCCACATCCTGGATGTCCACGTACGTCGACGTGGTGATCTCGCCCGACACCACCACCAGACCCGTGTTGACCAGCGTCTCGCACGCCACCCGGCCGTTCGGATCGTCGCGCATGACCGCGTCGAGCACGCCGTCGGAGATCTGATCAGCGACCTTGTCCGGATGACCCTCGGTCACCGACTCCGACGTGAACAGGAACTCATTGTCGGAATGGGTGCTCATCGGATCTCGAGGCGTAGCTCCGTGGTCGTGTCCGTGCCCCGGCTCGTCGAGCTCAGACCGATGGCGCGGATTTTCGACAGGTCGGGCAACAGCGCGCGGGTGCCCGCGCCGCTGGTCAGACCGGTCTGCCCAGCTAGTTGCAGAAGCTGGCTGACGTCGCCAAAGAGTAGCGACGAAAGCCGCGCCGGCTGGTCGGGCAGCGTCGCCCGGTAGGCGGCGTCTGAGGCCAGGGCGTGGCTGCGCTGCGCGACCCCGTCGATCGCCGACACGCTGGTCGAGACGACCACCAGCCCGTTGAACACGGCGTAATTAAGCTGGAGACCCGGCCCGAGGCCGACCTCGTGGATGGTCGCGCCGCC
>DATFDC010000323.1:0-4814 GCA_035252415.1 Solirubrobacteraceae bacterium | reverse complement strand
GAGCGTCTCCGGCGCGTCGAGGGCGACGATCTGGCCGTGGTCCATGATCGCGATCCGATCGCACCACTCGGCCTCGTCCATGTAGTGAGTGGTCATGAAGATCGTGATCTGCTCCTGCTCCTGGAGCTCGCGGATGTAGGTCCAGATCGAGCGGCGCGTCTGCGGATCCAGACCGATTGTCGGCTCGTCGAGGAACAGCACGCGCGGAGAGTGCATTAGGCCGCGGGCGATCTCGAGGCGCCGGCGCATGCCCCCGCTGAACGTGCCGACCGTCGAGTCCTTGCGCTCCCACAGCCCGACCATCGTCATGACCTGCTCCATGCGCGGCTTGACCAGATCGCTTCGGACGCCATACAGCTCTGCGTGGAGCTTGAGGTTCTGGGCCGCGGTCAGGTAGCCGTCGAGCGTGGGGTCCTGGAAGACCAGGCCGATGTTGCGGCGCACGTCGTCGCGCGCTTTGACCACGTCGTGGCCGGCCACGCTGGCCGAGCCGGCGGTCGGCTTGACCAGCGTGCACAGCATGTTGATCGTCGTGGTCTTGCCGGCGCCGTTCGGGCCGAGGAACCCGAACACCTCGCCGGCTGCGACCTTAAAGTCCACGCCGCGGACGGCCTGTACCTCGTCGTAGTTCTTGACCAGCCCGCGGACCTCGATCGCGGTTGGCCGGTTTCCGTTGCCGGCGGTCATCTCGTTCCAGAGACTAGTGGCCGCTTACGAGGCCTCGGCGCTTTCGTCCTCGCCGTCCTGGGCGAGGATCCGGTAGAGCGAACGGCGCGTCTCGGCGAGCAGCTGATAGGCCTGCTCGGTCTGACGCTCGTCGCCCTCCTGGCCGACCTGCCAGGCTGCGTTGCCGATCTGGATGATCAGCGAGGCCATCCGGTGCAGGTCCGGCGCGTCCGGATCGTCCTCCTCGGCCCACGGGGCGGGGTCGGTCTTGGACTCGCTGAGCCGCTCGCGGCCCTGATCGGTGATCTCGAACAGCTTGGTGCCGTCGTGCTCGACGGCCCGGATCAGGCCCTCGTCCTCGAGCTGGGACAGCGTCGGGTAGACCGAGCCTGGGCTCGGGCGCCACCGTCCTCCGCTTCGCTCCTCGATCGTCTGCATCAGCTGGTAGCCGTTGCGCGGCTCCTCGGCCAGCAGCATCAGGAGCGCGGTGCGGACATCGCCGCGGCGCCGGCGTCCGCGTCCGCCGCCGAACGGCCCACCACGTCCGCCGCCGAACGGGCGGTCGCCCCACGGTCCGCCGCGGAACTCGCGAAGCGCGGCCAGTCGCTCGAGGTTCTCGATGTGCGAATGGCGCCCGCGCCCTCCGCCCTTCATCATCGCCCAGCGGGCGAATACCGGCCAGGGCGCTGCCATTTCGTCGTGACTCATGTGACCCCCTCGTGTATTGTGAATATCGACGATGTATAACGATATATCGTTGACTGTCGATTTGTCAAGAGATCTGCCCAAGTGAGATGGGTAAGGGGAAGACCGTGATCCTGTTCGACCTCAATGGCACGCTGACCGATCCGGGAGCGATCGGCGGCGCGTGGGGGGCGCCCGATCTGGGTGTCGCGGTGCTGGCCGCCGCCGTGCAGAGCGCGATGGTGGACGCGATCCTCGGGAACTCGCGAGCGTTCAGCGAGCACGTCGAGGCGGCGCTCCGCGACGAGGTGGGCCGGCTCGGGCTCGAGCCGGAGCGAATCGATGAGGCGCTCGAGGCGGCTGCCGCGCTCCCCGCGTTTGCCGACACTGCCCCCGGTCTCGACGCGATGGCCGGCGCCGGCCTCCGCCTGGTCGTGCTCACGAACTCAGGTGCGGACGCGGCTCGGCGCACGCTCGAGGCGAACGGCCTGGCCGAGCGATTCGAGCGCATCCTGGGCGTCGACGCGGTCGGTTCGTTCAAACCCGATCCGGCCGTGTACCGGTATGCGCTCGAGGAGTTGGGCTGCGATGCCCACGAGGTGACGTTCGTCAGCGCGCACGCATGGGACCTCGCCGGCGCCGCGCACGCGGGGATGCGCTCGGCGTTCGTGCGGCGTGACGAGCCCTGGGCTTCGGCCTATCCGCGCCCGGACATCGAGGCGACCACCCTCCCGGGGATCGCGACCGCGCTGGCCGCGCTGGCCGCGTAGCCCGCCCGGTCACGCCGCGGGTCAGTCCTCGTCGCCGTCGCGGGGGCCGCTGCGCGATCGGATCCAGTCGGCCGCCTGCTCGGCGAGCCCGCCGATCTGGTTGCCCACCTTCGTGACGTTGTCTCCGATGTCGCGGAAGATCGCCCGGAAGCGCTCGGCGTAGAACTCGAACGCGTCGCCGGCTTCCTGCTGGACCGGTGGCTCTTCACCGCGCTTGATGTACTCGCCGCGCTGGATGCGGTCGTACTCACCGCTCTGGACCCATTTCATGACTTCCGAGACGCGCCTGACCGCGTACGGATGGGTGCTGTTGATCTCGTAGAAGAAGCGTCGCACGCGGTCTGAGGGATCGTCCCAGTCCTCGTACTCACGCGCCTGGGCCAGGAACGCATCGAGGTTGAGCTTGTCCGCGTGCATGCCGCCGGCCAGGGCCATGAGTCCGCGGCAGACGATCGTCGGATCGCGCACCACGAGCGCCTCGGCGCGGTCGCAGCTCAGCTCGGCGGCGCGGGACCACTCGAGCAGAACCGCGCGGACGGCCAGCGCCGGGATGCCGAGCGGGAACGGGACGTTGCCGCCGAGCCGCAGGAGGATCTGGAGCGCCGTCGTGTACAGCACGTGATCGGAGAGGATGTGGGCGACCTCATGGGCGACGACCGCGCGCTGTTCCCCGGATCCCAGCCGCCCGAGCAGCGGTGTGCCGACCACGATGATCGGGTTCTGAGAGCCGATCGCCATCGCATTGGCGATGACCGTGTCGGTGACGTACAGGTCGTACGTGCGCGGCATGTCGAGGATCTTGCAGACCGCGAGGTGGTGCGCCCAGAGGTCCGGGAGCTGTCGCTCGCCGACGCGCACCGAGTTGCTCAGGAGCATCTGCCTCATCGCGCGCTCGTATTGCCACTCGATCAGCTTGCGCACGACCGTGTCGAGCATCGGGACGGTTTTCAGCGCCGCGGTGGCGGCACGGTCGGCCGGGTGCTCGTAGGCCTTGGAGGAAATGCGGGGGTAGGGCTTTACGTCTTCGGGGAGTGTCTCGGCCATGTCCGCGGAGCCTACTCCCTACACTCGCGCGCCCGAGATGTTCGCGTTCGACAGGCCAACCCGATGAGCGTCCCGGAGGCTGCGGCCGGCCGGCTGGCCCGGCTGATCGAGGAGTCCGAGTCGGTCGTCGCGCTGACCGGGGCGGGGATCTCGGTGCCGTCGGGCATCCCGGACTTCCGCTCGGCCGGCACCGGGCTGTGGACCAAGGTGGACCCGATGAAGGTGGCCCACATCGACGCGTTCCGCCGCGACCCGGTGTCGTTCTGGAGCTTCTACGGCCAGCGCTTCGACACGCTCGACGACAAGCAGCCGAACCGGGCCCACGCGGCGCTGGTCGAGCTGGAGCGCGCCGGGCTCCTCGAGGCGGTGATCACCCAGAACATCGACCGGCTGCACGCCCGGGCCGGGACCGAGAACCTGGTCGAGGTGCACGGGTCGATCTCGCACTCGGTCTGTCTCGTCTGCGGGCTACGGTACGAATTGAAAGACGTGCGCCGGCGTATGGGTGGGGACTCGGAGGGGGTGCCGCGGTGTGAGTGCGGGCAGGCCCTCAAGCCCGGCGTGGTGCTGTTCGGCGAGTACCTCCCGGTGGAGGCTATGGCGCGGGCAGAGACGTTGGCCGCCGGCGCCGATCTCATGTTGTGCATCGGGTCCTCGCTCGAGGTCTATCCGGTGGCCGGGCTGCCCGAGACGACGCTGGCCGCCGGCGGCCAGATCGCGATCCTGACCCAGGGCCCGACCCCCTTCGACCGCCGGGCCGCGGTGCGGATGGGCGGCGACGTGGTGGAGGAGCTCGAGGCGCTGCTGGCCGCGCTGGGTCTGCCCGCTAGTCCGCCAGCGCCGCCGACCGCGCTCTGAGCGCGGACTCGAGACGGCCGAGGGCGACGCTCAGCGCCTCCGGGTCCGCGCCGGCGATCGTGGCGGACAGGGTCCGCAGCTCCTCGATGCGCTCGGCCAGGGCGTGCCCGGCGGGGTCGGCCGGGAGCTCGGCGAGCGCCGCATCGAAGGCGATGCGCACCTGAAGGGCCGCCTCCCGGTCGCGGTTCTCACCAAGATCCAGCCGGGCCCGCAAAGCGAGCTCCTCGCAGGCCAGCGCACGCTCTCGCCCGGTGAGCAGCGCGGCCAGCCGGGCCTGGGCGGCCGGGATTCGCGATCGCCGCCGGCGCGGCCCGGGGTCGATCAGCTCCCGCGCGTCGGTCCACTTCCCGTCGGCCACCTCCTCGCCGGCGCCGTAGCCGATCCGCGCCACCAGGGCGTCTGAGCGCCCGACGCCGTGGGACCGGGGATCGGCCGTGGCCACCCGGTGGGCGTGCAACGCGCGGTTGAGCACGGCCAGGCCACCGGCGAGCTCGGGCTCGCCGGCGCGGTTCAGCCAGGCAGCCGCGCGTTCGGGATCGGGCAGGGGGTCGCCGACATCGACGATCGTGGCCCGTGTCGTCTCCACAAGCATGGGCTCAGGCTCAGGTCGAGCCTTACGTTGACGCCGGGACGGCCCGATCCGCCGGCGTTCGAGTGCTCCCAGCGTGCTCAACACCAGCACGTGTTCGGGCGCGCCGCCCGCGCCGTCGCCGTCGCGCCGGATCAGGTAGCGACCGTCGGGTGGGCCGAGGGCCCAGGGCAACTCGAGCTGGCTGAAGCGAAAGAGCGCGG
>DATFDC010000322.1:0-6381 GCA_035252415.1 Solirubrobacteraceae bacterium | reverse complement strand
GTCCTCATCAAGCGTGTCGCCGACGTGTATCGCGTCGGCGGCGGCGACGCCGGCGAGCCCGAGCGCCAGCTCGAAGATCGCCGGCGAGGGCTTGCGCGCGCCGGCACCAGCCGAGGTCACGATCGCATCGAGCAGCGGCTCGAGCTCGAGGCCCCGCAGGACGCCGACCAGGGACACATCCCAGTTGCTCACCACGACCAGACGCTGGCCGCGCCCGCGGGCGGCCACCAGCGCCGGGCGCACGTCGGGGAACGCCGTGAAGTGAAGGGCGGCGAGCAGCGCCTCGACCACCTCGTCCACCTTCAACCGCGGCCCGTCGCCGGGCAGCGCCGAGCGCAGCACCTCGGCACAGCGGCGGCGGAGCGACTCCAGGGCGGCCGCGTCGCGCCCCTCATCCAGATGGGCGCGGTAGTAGGCGATCTCGGCGGCGATCGCGCGGGCCGCCTCCTGTTCGCTCACCTCCAGACCGAAGCGCTCGGCGAGCTCGGCGCGGAGCCGCGGGGCTGGCGGCTCGAGCGCCACCAGCGTGCCCAGGGCGTCGAGCAGGATCGCGGCGGGGCGGGGCACGGACATCGCGGCGGCGGAGTCTGTCAGGGCGGCCCGCGGTGGGCGGATACCGTCGACGTGCAGGAGCCTGTACCGGCGGGCCGAAAGAGCCTGCCAGGTACACTGACTCTGTTCCGGCGCAGAGCCGTCCCCCTGCGCGCCGGCAACGCCCGCCCCTGCTTCCCGCCATGAGTCGACGCGAACGACAGCGCCGCCGCCAGCACAACCGCGGACACCCCGTCGGGCGCGTGCTGTTGATGACCGGGATCCTGACGATCTGCGCGGCGGCGATCGCCGCGCTGCTCGCCGTCGGATGGGTGGTGGCGACCGCCGACTCGGCGCCCAACCTGGCCTCGCTTCAGCCGCGCCACGTCAATCCGCCCACGGAGATCTTCGCCGGCGACGGGAGCCGGCTCGGCTACGTCCACGACGACACGATCTCGACGCACGTCTCGCCCAACCAGATCCCCCAGCGCCTCAAGGAGGCGACGATCGCGATCGAGGACCGGCGCTTCTACCAGCACGGCGCGCTCGACTACCAGGGCATCCTGCGCGCCGGGGTGAAGGACCTGCTCGGGCAGAGCAACAACCTGCAGGGCGCCTCGACGCTGACCCAGCAGCTGGTCAACACCGTGTACCTGCCGAAGAAGTACCACCAGAACCGCGACCTTAAATACAAGATCATCCAGGCCAAGCTGGCCGAGCAGCTCGAGAGCAAGCACTCGAAGAACTGGATCCTCCAGCAGTACCTCAACAACGTGTCGTACGGGACCACCAACGGCGAGGAGGCCGTCGGGGTGGGCGCAGCCGCCTTGATGTTCTTCGACAAGCCGGTGTGGAAGATCAACCTGGCCCAGATGTCGTTGCTGGCCGGGCTGCCTCAGTCACCCACCCAGTACAACCCGACGGTTTACCCGAAGCTGGCCAAGAACCGTCGTAACTCGGTGCTCCAGGCGATGGTGCAGTCGCACTACATCAAGCCGGGCCTGGCCAGGGCAGTCGAGAAGCAGCCGCTCCAGCTCCACCCCAACGCGCGATTCATCGACCACACCCAGCCGTACATCTTCGACTACATCCAGCAGCAGCTGATCAACAAGTTCGGCCTGAACACGGTCGAGCACGGCGGGCTCAAGGTCTACACGACGATCAACCTGAAGCTGCAGCAGGAGGCCGAGGACGCGATCCACTCCCACGTCGGGGGCGCTGTGCTCGACGCGCAGCCGGCCGCCGCGCTTGCCACGGTAGACCCGACCAACGGGAACATCCTGGCCATCGCCTCCTCGGCGACCTACCAGCAGACCAAGTTCGACTTCCCCGTCCAGGCCGAGCGCCAGACCGGATCGGCGTTCAAGGTGTTCGCGCTGATGACGCTGATCCACGACTACGACGGCAGCCCGAACGACACCTACTACACGTCGAAGTTCCTGCCCGTCGGATGGAATCCGCTCGATCCGACTTGGTCGGTCCACACCGCCGAGGAGACCTACCAGGGCACGATCAGCATCACGAAGGCGACGACGGTGTCCGACAACACCGTGTTCGCCCAACTCGCGGAGGACGAGGGCTACGACAAGCTCGACGCGACCGCCCATGCCATGGGGATTACATCGAAGCTCGACGGCTTCCCATCCGAGGTCATCGGAGGTCTGAAGTACTGCTGCACGATGCTCGAGATGGCCGACGCGTACGCCACGCTGGCCAGCGGCGGCATCCACCGTTCGCCCACGATCCTGAGCAAGGTGGTGTTCCCGAACGGCAAGGTGGTGAACCTCGGCGATCCGCCGGGCAACCGCGTGTTCTCAGACGGCGAGTCCTACGAGGCCACCCAGGTGCTGAAGACCGTGATCCAGGACGGGACCGGCACGGCCGCGAATTACGGCTGTCCCGCGGCCGGCAAGACCGGAACCGCCGAGAACGAGGACAACGCCTGGTTCGTCGGCTACACCCCCAAGCTGTCCACGGCGGTCTGGGTCGGCTACCCGCAGGGCAACATCCCGATGGGGTCCTATGGGTTCGGCGGGACTGCGGCCGCGCCGATCTGGCACGACTTCATGCAGCGCGCCTCAGCCGGGTACTGCGGCGATTTCCCGACGCCGACCACGTACTTCACCGGCACCGCGTACACCGGGCCGCATTCGTCGGCGCGCTCGCCGAGCCCGAGCACCACTCCCGGGCAGACCGGCGCGAGCGCCTATAGCAACCCGAACCTGTACGCGCAGCCGCCCAGCAAGCAGAAGACCACACCGCAGGGCCCGACGACCACCGTTCAGTCGGGCGGCGGTGGCGTGGCGCCTCCGGGCTCAGCGGGCGGCGGTCACGGTGGCGGTGGCGGTGGCGGTGGCGGCCACGGCGGCGGCCACGGCAGGCACGGGTAGCGCCTACCCCGTCTGAGACTCGATCCAGCGCTCCAGCGCCGGGCCACTTTCCACGCTCGCGATCACCGCGTAGCGCATGTGATCCGAGGCGTGATGGCCGCCGTGCCACAGGTACTCGGAGTCGACCACGGCCTGCTGGTAGGCCGGCAGCTGGATCTGGACCTCGCCCCTGCGGTCGAACTCGGTCGGGCGGACGACCAGCGAGCTCGAGGGGTCATCGGTCAGCTCGAGCCACACGCGCACGACCCAGCCCTGGCTCTCGGGGTTGCCCTGGTTGTTGTTGTCCAGGTGCAGGCCCCAGCGGCACTCGCGAATCGTGTTGGCCTTCATGCGGAGCAGCTGGACGCGGCCGAAGCGGGCGCCGATCGACTCGACCCACTTGACGATCGAAGGGCACTTCTCGGCGTTCGACGTCCACACGCCGTCGAGGTCGGCCTTGCCGTACTCCCAGAAGCCCTTGAGCTCGATCTCGCCGGTCGCCGAGGTGATCGGGGCAAAGAACGTGGTGGGGTCGCTCGAGTACGTGGTGTAAGTCAGGCTCTCCCACTCGGACGCCGGGATCTCGGGGCCCTGGTACTTGTTGAGACGCATCCAGCCGCCGGCCTCCTCGAGGAGCGGCATCCGGTAGTGCGGGGTCTTGCGCTGCTGCAGGCCGACCTTCCTGACGCCCGTGGCGCGCAGGACCTGTTTCGTGTACTCGTTCTTGAGCGCATCTTTGAGTGCGGACAAGTGCCCCTCCTGAGGAACTAGATTTGTCGTGCGCCCCGACAGACAAACAGCGAGCGGAGGATACCGACTACTCTTACGGTGATCCCGGGCTTGCACCGCCGGGATTAGAGGATTCACACGCATGCCCAAGGAAGAAAAGGTCGAACTCGAAGGCGAGGTTGTCGAGGCCCTGCCGAACGCGATGTTCCGCGTCAAGCTCGACAACATGGACCGCGTCGTGCTCGGTCACGTGGCCGGGAAGATGCGGCGTTTCCGGATCCGCATCCTGCCGGGTGATCGGGTCCGGGTCGAGCTCTCGCCCTACGACCTCGATCGGGCGCGGATCGTCTACCGCCACCGCTGAGCGAGCTCGAGCTGATCGCGGCGCTCGAGGGCCTGCTCGCGGGGGCCGGCGGCCGCGTGGTCCGCTCGATCGGCGACGACGCCGCGGTGGTGCGGGCCGACCGCTACGCGGTGACCTCGGTCGACGCGATGGTCGACGGCGTCCACTTCCGCTCAGACCAGCTGCGCGCCGAGGAGATCGGGCACCGGGCGCTGGCGGGGGCGGTCTCGGACCTGGCCGCGATGGGCGCCCGGCCCGGTGAGGCCTACCTGGTCCTCGGTCTCCCCAGTGGATTCGGCAGCGAGGCAGCCATCGCGGTGGTGAGGGGCGCACATGCGCTGGCCGCGGACGTCGGCATCGTCATCGCCGGAGGCGACGTCACGAGCGCGCCGGCGCTGACCGTGTCGTTCACCGTGGTCGGCTGGGCGCACGACGCGGACGAACTGGTCGGGCGCGACGGGGCGCGGCCGGGCGACCGAGTCGGGGTCACGGGCATGCTGGGCGGAGCGGGGGCTGGCCTCGCCGTCTTGGATGCCCGCGCGGGCGGCGGACTGGATGCAGCGACCAGGGCGGCGCTGCGCGAGCGCTACGCGACTCCGCGACCGCGTCTCCAAGACGGCCGCGCGCTCGCCGAGCACGGTGCGACCGCGATGATCGACGTGTCCGATGGGCTGGCCACCGACGCCGGCCACCTGGCCCGGCGCAGCGGCGTCCGGATCGAGCTCGAGCTCGCGTCGCTGCCGATCGCGCCGGGGGTCAAAGAGGTCGCCGCGGAGCTCGGGGTCGACCCGGCCGAGTTCGCCGCCACCGCCGGCGAGGACTACGAGCTGTGCGCCTGCCTGCCGGGCGGGAGCAGGCTGAGCAACATGACCTGGATCGGGTCGGTGCTCAAGGGACCGCCGGGCGTGGTGTTCACCGACGCGGACGGGCCGCTGGCCGGATACGAGCACGCGTTCTGAAGCCGCCGAAGCAGGGCGTCGGCCACCGCGGTGCTGTCCACCCGGTATTGGCCTTTCTCGATCAGCTCTTTCAACACGGCGGGGTCCATGACGTCACTGTACCCAAGGCATCGGCCCGGCTCCGGGGCTACTACATGGGGTCTGGACCCTAAGTGTGGACGACGGTCCCCGCCTTGCAAGCGCGTCCAGACCGGACGGGCTCCCCCGGCCCCATGGACGCCGAGCGCAGCGAGGCCCAAAATCAGGCCTGGCGAGCCGGACCGAGCGGGGTGACCGACTTCAGGCGGGCGAAGATGATGATCCGCTGCGCGGCGCTGAACAGCGGGTTACACGCCGACAGGACGAGGCGCTCGTAGCCCACGTTGTTCGTGACCCACAGCGCCGTGGGGAGCACGATCTTGTGGTACTGGACCGCGTAGGTGAACACGGCGTAGGGCATCTTCAGGACGATCCGGTCCCCGGGCTTCAGCGAGTCGAGGTGCCTGAACGGCGCCAGGTAGGTGGTGCGATGGCCGGCGATCGCCACCGTCTGGCCGAGTCCCGGGAAGGCGGTGCCCGGATAGTGGCCGGGACCTTTCTCGAGGCTGGCCTCGTCGGTCCCCTGGACCACTGTGTAGCCGGCGCCGATTGTGGGGATCGAGATGTGCCCGATCGCGTCCCCGATCGGCACCTGGTGCTGCTCGCGCCGGGCCAGGAAGGCGATCCTCTCCTGCAGACTCGGGAGCTTGACCAGCGCATGGCTCTCGGTGTGGGTGAGCGGCGCGGTCTGGAAGCTCAGGTACTGCTTGTCGATCTGCGAGCGCTTGATCGTCGCGATTACCGCGGTGACCGGCTCCTGCCAGACCAGCGTGATCCCGGCGTCGAGCACGAGCAACAGGCCGGCGATCATCAGCACCGAGGAGAAGTCGCGGATCAGGCGCCGGAGGGAGAGACCGCCGATCCGGCGCTGGGCCACGGCGGGGGCGCTGAGCACCCGGGTCCTCATCGCCGTAGGGCCGACCTGGTCCCGCCGAGCGAGCCGGGCCCGGCGTAGGTGATCGGGCCACGCACGGTGATCGGGAGCTCGGCCGGGTCCTGGCGCGGCTGACGGCCGATCCGCAGGATCATCGCGGCCAGGCTGATCACGCAGCCGAGCACGATGCTCCACTCGATCGCGCTCATCACCGATACCGAGCCGCCCGCCAGCATCAGCACAGCATTCCAGGCCGCGGGGGCCGCGCCAAGCCCGAGCACCGCGGCGGAGTAGACCGCGGCCAGCGCGCCGGGCACGAGCCCGGCCACAAACAGGAGGACCGCCCCGGGAGCCCGCGGGCGCCGCTCGGGGGCGACGATCCACAGCCACAGGTGAAGGGCGGGGACGAGGAGCGCGGCGGCGAACGGGTTCCCGAGCCAGATGACGAGCGTGACCGCGCAGAGGACGAGCATGAGCGCGGCGGCGGCGCCCGGCGAG
>DATFDC010000321.1:0-6743 GCA_035252415.1 Solirubrobacteraceae bacterium | reverse complement strand
CAGTACCTCGCCTACCGGGCCGAGGGCGAGAGCCCTGTGTCCTATGCGCTCCAGCGCGAATGGACCCGGATCGGCCGCAGCCTGGCCGCGGACATCCGCTTCGACGATCCCACGGTGTCGCGCCGGCACGCGCTGATCGTGCGCCAGCCGGACGGCCTGCGGGTGCTCGACGACCGCAGCCTGAACGGCGTGTTCGTCAACGGCGAGCGAGTCGAGTGGAGCACGCTGGCCGACGGCGACGAGATCGTGATCGGCCGCCACCATCTTCACTTCGTCGACGTCCCGGTGGTGACCGGGATGCGTTACAGCCACGGCGCCACCGCGCATACCGGCTGATCTGAGCGCGCGCGTTATGGAGACCACCGGCGGCCCCGCCGCTGGCCTATAGTCCTGCCCGGGTATGGCGTCGACGATCGCGGTTCTCTCTCAGAAGGGCGGCACGGGCAAGACGACGGCCACCCGCACCCTGACCGACGTGTTCCGCCGCGTCGATCTGCGCGTGCTGGCCGTCGACCTCGATCCCCAGGGCAACCTGTCGGACTACCTGGACGTCGATCCCGAGGCCTCCCCCACGATCGGCGACGTGCTCTCGGGCCGGGCCAAGGCCCGCAGCGCCGTTCACGACGGGATCATCCCGGCCAACCTCGGGCTGGCCGAGGCCGAGCTGGCGCTGGGCGGCAAGATGGGCCGCGAGCTTGCGCTCAAGAAGGCCCTGCGCGAGGTCAAGAACGACTACGACCTTATCCTGATCGACTGCCCGCCCGCGCTCGGCCTGCTCACGGTCAACGCGCTGGTCGCCTCCGACCACGCGCTGATCTCGGCCGAGGCGCAGTACTTCTCGCTTCAGGGCGTCGAGCAGGCGCTCGAGGTGATCGAGCTGGCCCGCGAGAATCTCAACCCCGACCTCGACTGGCTGGGCGTGGTGCTGAACATCGCCGACATGCGCACCCGCCACTCGCGCGAGGCGTTCGACTCCCTGCGCCAGCACTTCGGCGAGAAGCTGCTCGACACCACGATCCGCTCCTCGATCGCCTACGCCGAGTCCGCCGAGCGGGCCGTGTCGATCCTCGATTACCGCCCGGACCTGGCCGCCGACTACCTCGCGGTGTCCGAGGAGCTCCTGAAGCGCCTCGGGATGGACGGCCCACGCCGGCGCACCCGAGCGCTGGCGAACGAAGTAGCCGTTTCTTAAGGGCCTCGCCTGGGAATCCGGCTCGACCCGGATTACGGGCCGAAGCGTGCCGGGGCCGGATTCCCCTAGCTCGGCGTCCCTGGGGCCGTTCCGCGCCTTCCCGTCCGGCCAGACCCCCGCGAAACGTGCAATTTCCAGCATTAGCGCGTGCCGGCGCCGCTAGTGTCGGAAAATGCCCCGCACAGGGGCAAAATCCGGAATTCCCGGCGACGCCGGGTTCGTAATGCTGGAAATTGCCCCTTCCGGTGGGCCCGCGCGAAGCGGGTCAGACCGAGCGCTGGTAGGAGCGGAAGGCGTTCGTGGCGAACGCGAGGCACACAACGAGCAGCGCGGCCAGGAACCCGGCTCGGGAGGCGGCGAGGCCCCAGTCGGGATTGGCCGAGGTGGCCGTCCGCCCCGCCACCACCGCCCAGTTGACCGGGTTGAAGTCCGACACGGTCCGCATCCACGAGGGGATCAGGTTCGCGGCCAGGAACGTGGTGGACAGGAAGGTCAGCGGGAGCACGATGAACTGGACCGCACCGATCAGCGCCTCCTCCTGGCGCATGATCAACCCGAAGCCGTTGGACAGCGCCCCGAACGTCGCCCCGAGCAGCGCCGAGACGACGAACAGCGCGGCCACGCCGCCCACACCGCCAGGGAACGACGCCCCCACGATCAGGGCCAGCGCGACGATGATCACCGACTGGATCACCACCACGACCGCCTCCTTCAGTATCCGCCCGGCGATCAGCGCCTCGCGGCGCACCGGGGAGACCAGGAAGCGCGCGGTCACCCCGCGATTCAGGTCGTCGATCAGCGCCATCCCGCTCCAGGCCGAGTTGAACAGCGCGGTCATCACGACCACGCCGGGCGCCAGGAACGCGATGTAGGAGTGGCTGTGGAAGCCGGGGATCTCGATCACGCGCTTGAACAGCGCGCCGAACAGCAGCAGCCAGATCACCGGCTGGATCAGCGTGACCGCCACGAACCACGGCTGGCGCCACAGCTCGCGCAGGTGGCGCAGGGTCATGTACAGGGTGTGCCTGATCAGCGTCATCGAGTCACCTCCGCCTCGGCCTCGGCCGCGTCGAACGTGCGGCCGGTGTACTTGAGATAGACGTCGTCGAGCGATGGCCGGGCCACGCGGACCGAGGCCACCGACACGCCGTGGGTCTCGAGCGCCTGAAGGATCAGCGGCACCGCCCGCGCGCCATCATCGGCCCGGGCGCGCAGGACGCGGCCGTCGACGCTGACGTCGCGGACCAGCGCCAGCTCGGCCAGCGCCCGGGGCACCGCGCCGTTGTAGTCGGCGTCGAGGTCGACATGAATCGCGTCGCCGCGCAACTCGCGCTTGAGCTCGTCCGGAGTCCCCTCGGCCACCACGCGGCCGCGGTCGACGATCGCCACCCGCTCGGCCAGTTGGTCGGCCTCCTCCAGGTAATGCGTGGTCAGAAGTACGGTCTTGCCCCGCTGGCTGGTCAATGATGCGATCTCGGACCACATGTCCGCCCGGACCTCGGGGTCCAGGCCGGTGGTCGGCTCGTCGAGGAAGAGCACGGCCGGGTCGTGGACGAGCGCCATCGCGATGTCCAGCCGGCGCTGCATGCCACCGCTGTAACCGCGCGCGACCCGGTCGGCCGCCTCAACCAGCCCGAAGGGCTCGAGCAGCTCGGCGGCACGCGCCTCGATGGCCCGCCCGCGGATCCCGTGGATCTGGCCCTGCAGCCGCAGGTTCTCGCGGCCGGTGGCCTGGATGTCGACCCCCGAGCCCTGGGCCACCACGCCGATGGTCCGTCGCACGCGATCCGGCTCGGCACTGACGTCTATGCCCGCCACCACGGCCCGCCCGGCATCCGCCTTGGCCAGCGTCGTGAGGATCTTGACCGCGGTCGACTTGCCGGCGCCGTTGGGGCCGAGCAGAGCGAACACGTTGCCGGGCGCTACGGCGAAGGACAGACCGGTCAGGGCCTTCACTTCCTTCGGATAGGTCTTGACGAGGCCCTCGGCCTCGGTGGCATGCTCCACTCTCTGCACCTCCGAGTATCTAAGATTCGCTCACGCGCCGAGTATCTTAGTAACTAAGAGATTTATATGTCAAGCGAAATGGGACGCCAACAGCTGTATGCCGAGCTCGGCGGCGAGGTCCGAGCCGGCCAGCGAGCCACGGACATGGTCGACGAGCTCGTCTGCCAGCTCCTCGGTGTCAATCGCACCGACGCGCGTTGCCTGGACATCCTCGACCAGCACGGGAGCATGAGCGCCGGCGATCTGGCCAACGCGAGCCGGCTCAGCACGGGCGCCATCACCGCGGTGGTCGATCGGCTCGAGCGGGCCGGATATGCCCGGCGCGTCCCCGACCCAACCGACCGCCGCAGGGTTCTCGTCGAGCTCACGCCGAAGGCCTACGCGGCGTCGGCAGAGCTCATGGCCGAGCCGATGCGACAGCTGTACAAGCCGATGGCCGACGACTACACCGAGGAAGAGCTGCGGCTGTTCATCGATTTCACGCGGCGCGGACGCGAGCTACAGGAACGCCACGCCGAGTGGCTCCGCGAGCGACTGAACGCTCAGAGCGACCGCACGTCGGCGCCCTGAGGCTCGAAGCCGGCGCGCATGACATGCGCCCACCCGGCGGTCTCGCGCTTCAGGGCCTCGACGAGCGGTCCGGTCTGGTCGTACCGTGACCACACGAGCACGGTCGGGCCCGCGCCGGAGATCGTCGCCCCCAGCGCCCCGAGCGCGGGCGCGCGTTCGAGCAGCTCGGCCGAGCGCGGGTACAGGTGCGCGCGGTGCGGCTGATGCAGCCGATCCCTCAGCCCGGCCGAGATCAGATCCCAGTTGCTCGTCGCCAACCCCAACGTGAGCATCGCGACGTGCGACATGTTGAACACAGCGGCCTCGATCGGCACGGTGTCGGGCAACGCCTCGCGGGCCTCTTCGGTCGGCGGCCCCTCGTCGGGAACGACCAGCACCGCCTCCAGCCCCATCGGCGCGTCGAACCGGTGCGCCCTTGCCCCGTTGCAGACCACGAAGCCGCCGGCGAGCGCGGCCCCGACGTTGTCCGGATGACCCTCGAGCTCGGCGGCGTGCGCGAACACGTCGGCGTCGAGCTCGAACAGGTGGTCGGCCGCGAGCAGCCCCGCGACCACGGCGGCGGCGCTCGAGCCGAGCCCGCCGCTCAGCGGGATGTCGGACGCGATCCGGAACTCGAACCCGTCGGCCGGATGCAGCCGCTCGAACGCCTGGACGACCAGGTTCGTGTGGTCGCGCGGGATGTCGAGGTCGGTGTGGACGGCGAAGTTCCCGGTCTCGACGACCTCGAGATCGAGGTGCAGGGCAAGCGCGGCGGCCAGCACGTCGAACCCGGGCCCGAGGTTCGCCGATGAGGCCGGCACGCGGACCACGCGCCGGCGCGTCAGGCCGGAGCTCACTCGAGCACCGCGCGCTCGATTGCGCTCAGCTCAGGATCGCACGGCACCACGGCGCCGGCGTGCTCGAGCGCGGTCTGCGGATCCTTGAGGCCGTGCCCGGTTAGCACGCACACCACGCGCCGCACGTCCTCCCCCACGCCGTGCACCAGCAGCCCGGCCACGCTGGCCGCCGAGGCGGGCTCGCAGAACACTCCCTCGTTCGAGGCCAGGAACCGGTACGCGGTGAGGATCTCCGCATCACTCACCGCGCGCACCGCGCCACCGCTCGAGGTCATCGCGTTCATCGCCTCCTCCCAGCGCGCCGGATTGCCGATCCGGATCGCGCTGGCCACGGTCTCCGGGTGCTCGACCGGCTTGCCGTGCACGAGCGGCGCCGCGCCGGCGGCCTGGAAGCCGAGCATCCGCGGACGGTGCCCGACCTCGTTGAACCCCTTCCAGAATGAGGTGATGTTGCCGGCGTTGCCGACCGGGATGCACAGCGCGTCGAGGTCGCCCGGCAGCGTCTCGACGATCTCAAAGGCGGCGGTCTTCTGGCCCTCGATCCGGAAATCGTTGACCGAGTTGACCAGCGAGATCGGGTGGCGGGCGACCACCTCGCGCACTAGCTTCAGCGCCTCGTCGAAGTTGCCCCGCAGGGCCACCACGCGGGCCCCGTGCATGAGCGCCTGGGCCAGCTTGCCGGTGGCGATCTTGCCCTCCGGGACGATCACCGCGCCGCGCAGCCCGGCCCGGGCCGCATACGCGGCCGCCGAGGCGGCGGTGTTGCCGGTCGAGGCGCAGATGACCGCCTCCGCGCCCTCGCGGACCGCGGCCGAGACTGCGCAGGTCATCCCCCGGTCCTTGAACGAGCCGGTCGGGTTGGCGCCCTCGATCTTCAGCCACACCTCGACCCCGGCCTTTTCCGAGAGCCGCTCGGCCAGGATCAGCGGAGTCGAGCCCTCCTCGAGCGAGACCACGGGATCGTCGGGCCCGAACGGCAGGCGCTCGCGGTATCGCTCGATGATCCCCGGCATGGTCGTGAGGAGGATGTCAGAGGAGCGCGCGGCGGCGCTACGGCGCGACGTCGAGCACGACCTTGCCGGTCGCGCCACGGCCGTCGATCAACTCGAGCGCGTCGGCAGCCCGCTCCAGCGGGAAGCGAGCGCCCACGATCGGGCGGACGAACCCGCCGGCGATCAGCTCGTCGATCGCGCCCCCGATCTCGACGTTCAGCTCGGGCTTGGAGAGCACGTACGCCCCCCAGCCGGCCCCGATCACCTCGGTGTTGTTCAACAGCAGGCGGTTGACCCGGATCTCGGGGATCGAGCCGCCGGTGAAGCCGACCACGATCACCCGGCCGCCCTCGCGCAGCGAGCGCAGGCTGTCGGTGAAGCGGTCGCCGCCGACCGGGTCGACGACCACATCGACCCCACCGCCCGAGATCTCCTTCGCCTGGTCCTTCCACGGGCCGTCGCTGCGCACGACCTCGTCGGCGCCGGCCTCGCGCGCCACCCGCTCCTTCTCGTCGCTCGAGACCACCGCGATCGTCCGCGCGCCCAGGCCCCGCGCGATCTGCAGCGACGCGGTCCCGACCCCGCCGGCGGCGCCGTGCACGAGCACGGTCTCGCCCTCGGCGAGGCGGCCGCGCGTCTTGAGCGAGAAGTACGCCGTGTGGTAGTTGAGGACCAGGCCGGCGCCCTGGGCGAAGTCGAGCTCGTCGGGCAGCTTGAACGAGAAGAACGCCGGTGCGACCGCGACCTCGGCCCAACCGCCCAGCATGCAGAACGCGGCGACCCGGTCGCCCGCCTTGACGGCGGCGCCCTCGGGGACCGAGCGCACCACGCCCCCCACCTCGCTGCCCGGGGTGAACGGGACGTCGGGCTTGACCTGATACTGGCCGCGGGTCTGGAGCACCTCGGGGAACGACACGCCGGCCGCGTGGACCTCGACCAGCACTCCCGACCCCGGCGTGGCCGGGTGGCTCGCCTCGGGCTCCCCCACGTCGACCACCTGCAACGCATTGCGCGGGCCACTCAGCTCGACGATCTGGACCGCCTTCATCGAGGCGGCACCCTAGCCGAACTGCGTGGCTAACCCCACACTCGACCGCCAACGCGCGGCGAGTGTGGATTCGGCCACCTCCGCCGTGGCCAACCCCA
>DATFDC010000320.1:0-2835 GCA_035252415.1 Solirubrobacteraceae bacterium | reverse complement strand
GCGCGCATCACCCGGTGCGGCGGGCCACGGCGGCCGATGCCGCGGATATCGGCCGCCTCCTGCACGACTTCAACACCGAATACGACGACCCCACGCCGGGGCCGGAGCGACTGGCCGAACGGATCAAGACGCTCATGGCCGGCGGCGATACCGTGGTGCTCTTGGCCGGCGGCGGCCCCGATGGCCTCGCGGTGCTCCGCTTCCGAGGAGCGATTTGGAGCGAGGCCCTGGAGTGCTACCTGGCCGAGCTGTACGTCGTGCCGGCGCAGCGCGGACGCGGGCTGGGCCGCGCCCTGATGAACTCCGCGATCGAGCTTGCCCGCGAGCGGGGGTCGGCCTGGATGGACCTGGGCACGAGCGAGGCAGACGTGGTGGCGCGGGCGCTCTACGAGAGCCTCGGCTTCAGCAATCGCGAGAGCAAGCCCGACGGCCCGATCAACTTCTTTTACGAGCGCGAGCTCTGAACCTGGGGCTGCTCGACAACGCCACGATATTTCGCGTGTTCTCGCGCAGCCCTGAGGTCGTTAAGGTTCCGTTCTCAACCAACGAAGGAGACGGAGATGGCATTGCAGCTGGGTGAAACCGCGCCGGACTTCGAGGCTGACTCGACCGACGGCCGGATCAGCTTCCACGACTGGATCGGCGACTCCTGGGCGGTGCTGTTCTCGCACCCGAAGTCATTCACGCCGGTGTGCACGACCGAGCTCGGCTACATGGCCAGCATCAAGCCCGAGTTCGACCGTCGCGGGGTGAAAATCATCGGGCTGTCGGTCGATCCGACCGACGATCAGAACCGCTGGGCGGGCGACATCGAGGAGACGCAGGGCACCGCACCGAACTATCCGATCATCAGCGACACCGACTTCAACGTCTCGAAGCTCTACGGGATGTTGCCTGCGGCGGTCTCGGGCGACCCGAAGGTGCGCACGCCGGCCGACAACCAGACCGTGCGCAACGTGTTCGTGATCGGCCCGGACAAGAAGGTCAAGCTGGTCCTGGTCTATCCGATGAGCACCGGACGCAACTTCGACGAGGTGCTGCGGGTGGTCGACTCGCTCCAGCTCACCGCGAAGCACCAGGTGTCGACGCCGGCCCAGTGGAAGCAGGGCGATGACGTGATCATCTCGGGCTCGGTCTCGAACGATCAGGCGCGCGAGCGGTACGGCGAATGGAAGGAGCCCAAGCCCTACATCCGGATCGTCCCCCAGCCGAACTGAGGTACGAGCGGGGGCGCCCGTGGTCCTCGAGCAGTACTACCTCGGCTGCCTGGCCCACGCCTCGTATCTGATCGCGGACGAGGCGAGCGGCCAGGCCGCCGTGGTCGACCCCCAGCGCGACGTCGAGCAGTACCTGGACGACGCCGCCCGGCTGGGCTGCCGGATCGCGCACGTCTTCCTGACCCATTTCCACGCCGATTTCGTGGCCGGGCACCTGGAGCTGCGCGAGCGGACCGGGGCGAGCATTCACCTGGGGGCGCGCGCCGAGGCGGAGTACCCGTTCGTGGCCATGGCGGACGGGTCGATCGTGGAGCTGGGCAGCGTCCGCCTGAGGGTCCTCGAGACGCCGGGCCACTCGCCCGAGTCGATCTCGATTCTCGTCTACGACCCGGATGTCAGCGGCGAGGAGCCGTACGCAGTCCTCACCGGCGACACGCTGTTCATCGGCGACGTGGGCCGCCCGGATCTCCGGGGGGCGCTTGGCTGGACCGCCGAGGAGCTGGCCAGCTTGCTCTACGACTCGCTGCACGACAAGCTCGCGCGGCTGCCCGATGACACGCTGGTGTACCCGACGCACGGCGCCGGCTCGCTGTGCGGCAAGAGCCTCTCGAGCGAGACGGTTTCGACGATCGGCATCCAGCGTGCCTACAACTACGCGCTGGCGCCGATGAGCCGCGAGCGGTTCATCGAGACGGTGACCAGTGACCTGCCGGACGCCCCGGCGTATTTCACCTACGACGCGGTGCTGAACGCACGCGAGCGGCCTACGCTGGACGAGGCCCTTGAGCGCGAGCTGCAGCCCCTGGCGCTCGAGCAGGTCCTCGAACTCGTCGCGGATGGAGCGCAGCTGCTCGACACGCGCGAGCCGGCCAAGTTCGAGGGAGCCCATCTGAAGGGCGCCGTCAACGTCGGGCTGAGCGGGAGCTACGCGACCTGGTGCGGGACGCTGCTCGATCCTGAGCGGCCGATCGTGCTGATCGCCGAGCCCGGGCGCGAGGTCGAGGCGGCCACCCGGCTGGGCCGGATCGCCTTCGACAGCGTGGCCGGCTACCTGGACGGCGGGATGCTGTCGCTGGACGCCGAGCCCGGCCTGGTCGACCGGATCGAGCGGATCACCGCCGGCTCGCTCGCCGAGCGTCTGCGCGCTCCCGATCCGCCCATGCTGATCGACGTGCGCTCGCCCGGCGAGTGGGCCGAGCGACGGATCGAGGCCGCGGTCAACCTGCCCCTGTCGCGCCTTCCGGAGCAGATGGCCACGCTGGACCGCGATCGCTCAATCGTCGTGCATTGCGCGAGCGGCTACCGATCGGCGATCGCGGCCAGCTTCCTCAAGCGCGACGGGTTCGCGCACGTCGCTGACCTCGTGGGCGGGCTGCCGGCGTGGGAGTCAGCGGCGCCGGTCGAGCTCGCGTAGTCCGAGTACCTGTCATACGCTTCACGCATGGATCTCGAGCAGTTGCGCGCGTTCGTCGCGGTGGCCGAGGAGCTGCACTTCGGCCGCGCTGCGCTGCGGCTGGGGCTCTCCCAGCCGCAGGTGAGCCGGCGGGTGCGCGCGCTCGAGGAGGCGCTCGGCGTGGAGCTGTTCGTGCGCACGCCGCGCCGGACCGCGCTGACCGAC
>DATFDC010000319.1:0-9604 GCA_035252415.1 Solirubrobacteraceae bacterium | reverse complement strand
TATCCCGAAGCGGGGGGATCATCGTCGTTCGCGCGCCATGCGTTCAACGAACTGGTCTCGTTCTTCGCCGGCTGGGCGCTCAGCCTCGACTACATCCTCACGATCGCGATCTCGGCGTTCTTCGTGCCGCACTACCTGGGCGCGTTCTGGCCGGCGCTGACTCATCCGCCCGGCGATGTGATCGGCGGCCTGATCGTGATCGCGCTGCTGGCGTGGTTGAACATCCGCGGGATCGGCGAGTCGGCCAAGCTCAACTTCGTCCTCGCCGTGCTCGATCTCGCCACGCAGGTCCTGATCATCTGCATCGGCGCAGTGCTGGTGCTGAACCCTTCGCTGCTCGTCCACCAGGTCGAGCTCGGCTCGACGCCCACCTACTCACACCTGATCTTCGCGCTGTCGCTGGCGATGCTCGCCTATACCGGGATCGAGACCGTCTCGAACATGGCCGAGGAAGCGCGCGACCCGGGGCGGGATGTGCCGCGCGCGGTCAACTACATCCTGATCGCGGTGCTCGGCGTGTACGCCGGGATGACCGTGGTGGCACTGTCGGCGCTGCCGGTGATCGGGCACGGCGCCGGTGCCTACACACTGCTCGGAGAAGCGCCGCCGCACGGGTACCAGAACGACCCGGTGCTGGGAATCATCTCGCACCTCGGGCTCGCCACCGGAGCCGCGCACCTGCTCCGCTACTACGTTGGCGTGCTCGCCGCGACGATTCTGTTCATCGCCACGAACGCGGGCCTGATCGGTATCTCGCGGCTGTCCTGGTCGCTGGCCGAGCATCGTCAGATCCCGGAGATCTTCGCCCGGCTTCACCCCAAGCACCGGACGCCGTGGTTCACGATCGTGGTCTTCTCGGTGTTCGCGGGGATCCTGCTGATCCCGGGCAAGACCGACTTCCTGGGCAACCTGTACTCGTACGGAGCGATGCTGTCGTTCACCACCGCGCATGCTGCGATCATCGCGCTGCGGATCAAGAATCCCGAGCGCGAGCGGCCCTACCGGATCGGGATGAACATCCGCGTCAGGGCCGGGGCAATTCCGATCAGCGCGGTCATCGGCGGGATCGGGACGTTCGCCGCCTGGGTCTCGGTCCTCGCGTTGCACGTCGACGCTCGCTATGTGGGAAGCGGCTGGATGGTCGTGGGGCTAATCGGCTACGTGTACTACCGCCGCAGCCAGGGTCTCGACCTGACCAGCCATCACAAGATCGAGCGGCGCGAGCGGCCCGCTTTCTTCGTCGAGCTCGAATACCACTCGGCCATCGTGCCGATCTTCGGCACCGACGTCGACGCCGCGGCTCTGCGCGCCGCGGCCAAGCTGGTCGGCGAGGGCGCCACGGTTGAAGCGGTGTACATCCTGCGGGTGCCCAACCAGCTCTCGCTCGATGCCGGTCTTCACGACGAGGAGCAACTCGGAGTGAGCGTGCTGGAGAGCGCCAGGCTGGCCGGCCGGAAAACCGGATTGAAGGTCGAGACGCGGCTCATCCGCACCCGCAGCCCGGGCGCGGCGATCGTGGAGGAGGCCGAGCGGCGTCACGCGGAGATCATCTATCTGGGTACCGCGCACGCGCCGCCGTCCGAGCGGGCGCTCGGCCCCACCGCCGCGTATCTGCTCGCGCATCGACCCTGCCGGGTGGTGATCGAGACCCCGCCGACAAACGGTCTGGGAAACCGGGCGGCCGGCGGCCGGACCGCGTCACAGGTTCGTCCGACGGCGGGCAACGAAACCCGGCGGGCGCGTCAGACCGCGAACCGGTAGCCCACGCCCGGATCGGTGCGGATGTAGCGCCGGCCATCCGTCGGCTCGATCTTGCGACGCAGGTTGGCGATGTGGGCGCGCAGCACCTGCGTGTCCTCGCCGTAGCCGGGCCCCCACACCTCGGTTAGGAGCTCTCGATGCGTCATCAGCCTGCCCCGATTGTTCACCAGGTGACGGAGCAGGTCGAACTCGGTGGGGGTCAGGTGCACCTCCTGACCGTCAACCTGCACGGTGCGGCGAGCCAGGTCGACCTCCAGCCCGTCCAGGTTCAGCTGGGCCTGTTCGTCGCCCGGGCCAATCCGGCGCAGGTTGGCCTGCAGGCGGGCGACCAGTTCGCGCGGACCGAACGGCTTGGTCACATAGTCGTCGGCGCCGGCGGCCAGCGCACGAACCTTGGCATCCTCGTCGCCGACCGCGGACAGCACGATCAGCGGCATCTGGGTCCACTCGCGCAGGCGCCGGCACAACTCCACGCCGTCCATGTCGGGCAGCAGGAGATCGATGAGCGCCGCGTCTGGAGGCTGGAGCGCGGCGACGTCGAGCGCCTCCTCGCCGGAGCCGGCCGGCAATGTCTCGAACCCAGCCTCTCGGAGAATGGGGCGGAGTGCCCGCAGGATGTGCGACTCGTCATCGACAACGAGCACACGTGGGCGGACCCGGCTGGTCATGTCGAGAGTGGCGTCGGGCTCGGGCACGGGTGGCCGCGCGCCCAGCTCACGCCGTACCCGCGCCCCCGTATGACGCCGGCGGTGCCGCGGCGGACTCGTACTGGGCGATCTGCTGCAACAGGGCGGTCGGGCTGGTGCCGCCGAGGACCCGCAGGCGGGGGAGGCGGTAGGGATCCTCGCTGCGGTTGGCCCACCCCGGGATGACCGTGGTCGAGCCGACGAACCCCGCCGCCTTGACCTCCGCGATGACCGTCGCGTTGTAGTGACCCGACGGGTAGCAGAACCAGTTCACCGGGACGCCGTAGCGCTTCTGGAGGATGTGACGGGCGGTGACAACCTGATACTGGAGCTGCGATGCGTCGAGCGCGATCAGGTCGGCGTGGCTGATCCCCTGGGTGTCGAGCTCCCACCCGGCGGCGAGCAGTCCGCGGACCTGGGCCTCGGTCAGACCGCCCTGCGACGGTGGCAGGCCGCTCAGCTGGATGTTCTCGTCCCCCACCCAGCCCAGGCGCTTGAGGATCGGCATCGCGTTCACGTACTGCGAGGCGTAGCCGTTGTCGAAGGTCAGGACGATCGGCTTGCCGGGGCCGAGCGGAACGCCGCGCGTCCAGTACGCCTTAAGTTGGTCCATCGTCACCGCGTGCCAGCCGGCCCCCTTGAGCGCCTGCATCTGGGCGGCGAACTCGTCGGACGGGACATACAGACCCGGGAAGGGGGCGCCGGACGGGGGCGGGTTGATCACGTGGTACATGAGCACCGGGACCGTGGCGGTTCCCGGCTTGCCGGTGGCCACGCCGTGAACCGTGGAGCCAGGAACGCTGTGTCGCTTGCCCGCGACGTGCCGGGTCGCGACCCGGGTCGGAGCAGGCGTCTGCGACGAGGCCTTGGGTGGCGTCGAATGAGACCCGCCGCCACCGGTCGCCGCGTACGCGATCGCCCCCGCCGCCACGACCACTATGACCAGCGCGCCGATCGCGATCAGTCGGCCCCGGCATGCGCGGGCTCGCCGCTCGCGCTCCCGGGCCAGGCGCCGCGCGCGGATCTGTTGCTCGCGGATCTGGCGCTCGTTCATGAGCCCACGAGCGTACCCACCACGAAGGCGAAGTACATGAGGATCAGCGCGCCGCCGCCCCCGCGTCGCATGCCTCCGGGGCGAGCGAGCAGCGACAGGGTCAGGAGCGTGGCGGCCAGCAGCCAGGCGAGCTGGAGCTTGCCCAGCGTCGAGATCGCGGCCAGCGTGACGAACAGCGACGGGACGACGACGCCCGCGCCCAGGTTGATCGTGTTGCTGTTGAAGGTCTCGCCGACCAGCGCGGCGCCGCGGCCGGCCAGGCCGAGGCGGACCGCGGTGGCCGCGTTCGGGATGCTGGTCAGCGGACCGAGGATCAGCGCACCGAGGATCGCGTGCGAAATGTGCCAGTGGCCGGCCAGGCTCAGCGCGGTCTGCACCATCCCAACGCTCCCGGAGATGATCAGCGCCGCGTCGAGGACGATCAGCGCCAGCAGGTGGTGAGTGGGGCTCGGCGTCACGTCGGGCGCCGGTTGCCCGTGCAGGCCGGGGGCGGCTCGCCCGGCCCCGAGCACGAGCATCAGGTATGGGATCACGACCAGTGCCGTGCCGCCCGCCGCGACTCCGGGGGAGAGCCAGCCGAACAGCAGTGCGCCGGCCACGACGGTGATCAGGAGCCCGGTGCTGCCTTCCAGCAGGAGCACTTCGCGCGGGAGCCGGACAGCCCCGGTCAGCAGCGCGCTCAGGCCGATCATCGCCGCCAGGTTGAAGCCGTTGGAGCCGACCAGCACCCCGACCCCGACGTCGTGCGCTCCCTTGATCAGCGCGGTCAGCGCCGAGGAGATCTCCGGCCCGTCGGCGGCCACCGCGGTGAGCAGCCCGATCAGCGCCTCGGGGAAGCCGAAGCGCACGCCGAGCCGGTCGAGTCGGCGGGCGAACAGGCGCGCCGCGGCCAGCGTGACCACCAGCGAGATGACAAAAAGCGGGGCGGCGAGGGCGGGCGGCATTCGGCTTGCGCGGTCGGTGCAGCGGCGCCGACCAGACTTCCCGGCTCACCTGCTTGGCAACTTACCGGAAGGAGTCCGCGTCCGTGCGGCGAAACGCAGACACCATGCTTCTCAGACGCCGCCCCCCGCAGATCGACGGCCGCCCGGTCGACCCGGCCGCGGGCTTCGAGCACCTGTCGGCTGGATCGATCACGGTGCTCAACTGGCTCAAGGCCAATCAAGTCGAGTTCGTGCTGGTCGGTCCGGTGGCCGAGGCCATTCGCGGAGGCACCGGTTCGCCCGGCCCCGTCGCGATCGTCCCGGCGCCCTACCGCCGCAACTTCGAGCGCCTCTGGCGCGCGCTGGATGCCGCGCAGGCCCGTCCCCGCCCCGAGGGCGGGGGCAAGGACGGCCGGGAAATCCGGCCGTCGAAGCTCTCCCCCGACGCCCGTCCCGGTTCTCAGCGCTGGATGCTCGGCACCGGACCGCACTATCTCGACGTGGAGGGACAGCCGAGTGGGACGCCCGGCTATCAGGAGTTGCTCTACGAGGCCGGCCGCTACGAGCTGGCCGCCGGCTTGACCGTCGACGTCGCCTCGCCCGAGGACATCGAGCACTACGCGCACCTTCGGCGCACCGGCACCTCTCCGGAGATGCGGATAACTCGCGCCGTACCGCACGAGGTCGAGGCAAACTCAACCTAGGTCTGGGGCCGGATCGCCGGGCGCCGCTAGCCTGGGGCGTATGGCGATTCGCCCCAGAGTCGCGCTGCTCGGCGCCGCCACCTGCGTGGTGGCGCTGGCGTTTGTCTGGTTCGCCGCCTTCCACGTCGGGCTGTTCCGGCACGCCGACCAGTCCGCCTTCGTGCAGTTCTATGAACTGCAGGGTCACGGCAGCATCGCCTGGCTCGTGCGGCACCTCGTGCGGCCGTTCGACCCGAATCCGTACGTGTTCCTGGTCCTCGTGCCGATCCTGGTCGCGCTGCTGCGCGGCCGCCCCCGCGTGGTGGTGGGCATCGGCACGATCGTTCTCGGCGCCAACGCGAGCACCGAGTTGCTCAAGCATCTGCTGGTGCCCCCCGGGACCTGGCCGAGCGGCCACTCCACGGCGGCGATGGCGCTCGTGCTCGCCTCGGTGCTGGCGGTGCCGGCTCGGCTGCGACCGGCCGTGGCGGCGCTGGGGTCGACACTGGCCATTGGCGTGGGCTACTCCGTCGTGGCCGCTGGGCTGCACACCCCGAGCGAAGTGCTCGGCGGTTTCCTGGTCTCGGGGGCCTGGACGCTCGCGGTGGTCGGAGGACTCCTTGCCTCGGAGCAGCGCTGGCCCCTCGACCGCGCGCATGGCAACCCGCCGGTCTCGCTCCGGGCGGTGCTTGGCGCCCCTGGGGCTGTGGTCCTCGGCGCGAGCATGCTGGGCCTGGTCCTGGTCATCACCCACCCGGATGACGTGGTCTCCTACGCCCGGGTGCACCAGGCGTTCGTGCTCGAGGCGGCGGGGATCGCGGCGCTCAGCCTGGCCGTGTCGACCGCGGTGCTTCTCAGCGTCCGGCGCTAGGTTACGGCCGCATGGACTTTGGCGCTGAAGCTACTTATGTGGTAGCTGAGTCGCCAAAGTCCGCTACTCGCGGTAGCGGCCCGGCTCCCAGAGCGGCTCGTCGCCCGCGTTGGCGCCCCGGCTGATGATGAACAGCAGGTCCGAGAGCCGGTTCAGGTAGCGCACGACCTCGGCGCTCACGTCCTCGCCACACGCGATGGCCAGCCGTTCCGCCCGCCGGCACACCGTGCGGCAGACGTGGAGCTGAGCGGCCGCCGGGGTGCCGCCGGGCAGCACGAACGACTTCAGTGGCTTGAGCGTCGCGTTGACCTCGTCGCAGCGCTCCTCGAGCCACGCGGTCTGCTCGGGGATCACCCGCAGCCGCTCGCGTTCGGGGTCCTCGGGCGCGGAGATGTCGGCTCCCACGTCGAACAGGTCGTTCTGGATCCGGCGCAGCCAATCCGCGTAGTCCGCCGGCAGGTCCTCGAGCGTGAGGGCCAGGCCGACATGCGCGTTCAACTCGTCCACCGTGCCGTACGCCTCGATCCGCGGATGGGTCTTGGGCACCCGGCTCATGTCCCCCAAGTGGGTCTCGCCAGAGTCGCCCAGCCGCGTGTAGATGCGGGTCAGATTGACGGTCATGCCCGGTTTCCGAGTCTAGAGGCCCGCCGAGCGGTGACCAGCACGGCGAGCATGCTCGAGCGGATGGGTCGACCGAGCCGACGACCGATCTCGCGGTTCGCTTGTTCGAGCGTCCGCAGCTGACCGGGCGACAGCCGAGACCGGAGCGAAGTCGTGCGCAGCAGCGCGTTGAGCTCGTCCGCGGTCTGCTCGGACAGCGATGGCACCACGGCGATTTCGGCCTCGGCGAAGCACTCGGCGGCGTAGCCGCGCGCGACCGGCTGGCTCGCCACCCACGCCCATACCTCCGAAACGTTCGCGCGTCGATCGGAGACGCCGGCCAGGATCGTCTCGAGGTCCCTGAGCGGGGGCCACTTGGCGGCGATCTCGGGCGCGGCTCCGGCCAGCGCGGCGAGAAGAGCATCCGCGTCGTCCGCGGTCTCCGGATCGCGCACCCCGCAGTGCTGGATCAACGCCAGCAGACCGCCGGGTGCGAGCGACCGGGCGACCTTCCGCCAGCTCACATCGGGATCGAGCCAGTGAAAGGCAGACGCGCAGAAGGCGGCGGCAAACGGCTCGGGGAGCTCGGCGTCCTCGAACCGGCGGTTGACGAACTCCACTCCGGGCGCCACCTGCCGGGCGAGCGAGATCAGGTTCTGACCGGGCTCGACCGCGGTCACCGACAGGCCTCGGGCCACCAGGCTCCGGGTCAGCTGCCCGGTGCCGCACCCGATCTCGAGCACCCGGTCCCCCGGGACCAGGCCGCCCGCCTGACAGGCCAGGTCGACCAGCTGATCGGGATAGGTCGGGCGGTGGCGGTCGTACTCGGCCGCGATGGGATCGAACGCCGCTCCGTGTCGGCGGGCGGTGGAGAGCTCGGTCATGCCCGAACCAACCTACCTGGCGGGGACGACGGCGATACCATCTGCTCGTTCCGAGGTCGGTGGTCATGGGAAGCCGGTTGGAATCCGGCGCGGACCCGCCACTGTGATCGGGGACGCCGTTCGCATAGAAGCCACTGGCGATGTCAAGTCGCCGGGAAGGCGCGGCCGGTAGGCCCGAGAGCCAGGAGACCAGCCTCCGACCACAAAGCCAACAGCCCTCGTGGAAAGGGGTGGCCCTCATGAATCGCAAGACCGTCGCCGCTCTGGTCGGAGCGCTCGCCATGGCGCTCGCCGTCTCGAGCGTCGCATTGGCCGCCGGGTCTGGACCGGCGGTGAGCGTCCAGGTCAAGACGCTGAGCAAGACCCTGTTGCGCGCGACAGGCGTGCACGGCAAGAAAGGCTCGATCACCAAGGGCAAGACGCCCAAAGGCAAATGTCCCGGGCGCAGCGCGGCCGGAGCACTCGACGCCGCCACCCACGGCCGCTGGACGGGGAAGTACTTCGCCAGCGTCTCCGGGATCTTCGTGACGTCGATCCTCGGGGTGAAGCCGCCGGGCCATGACTTCTGGGAGTTGGTCGTCAACGGCAAGCCGGCGAGCCAGGGGATCTGCTCGGTCAAGCTCCACGCCGGGGAGCGGCTGCTGTTCAAGATCGCCAAGTGACGCTCCGGCTCGCAGCCATGGCGAGTGCGACCGCGATTTCGATCGCGCTCGCGCTCGCCGGCTGCGGCCTGGGCGCCGGCAAGGGGACCTCGGACGTCGCGGTGACCGTGACCCGCAACTTCGGGACCGCGTCGGTCGGCTCGGCCAGCGAGCCGAAAGTGCCCGGATCGCAGACCGTGATGCGCCTGCTCGAACGCTCGTTTCACGTGACCACGCGGTTCGGCGGCGGGTTCGTGCAGTCGATCAACGGGCAGTCCGGCAGCTCCGCGCGACGCGACTGGTTCTACTACGTGAACGGGCTCCAGGCGTCGCTCGGCGCAGCCGGCACCGCAGTCCACAAAGGCGACCGCATCTGGTGGGACCTGCACGACTGGAGCGCGACCGACTCGATCGCTGCCGTGGTGGGCTCCTTCCCCGAGCCGTTCGTACACGGGACGGGTGGCCGGCGCCTGCCGACCACGCTGGCCTGCGCCCCGGATGCCGCGGCGGCCTGCAAGCGGGTCGGGGCCGAGTTCAAGTCGCTTGGCATCGCCACCCCGACCGTTCTGATCGGGACCGGCTCGGGGTCTGACTCACTGGCCGTGGTAGTCGGAACCTGGCGCGACCTGCACGGTGAGCTTGCCGCGACGCTGGTCGAGCACGGGCCGGGTGCGAGCGGGGTGTACGCCCGGTTCGCCGGCCCGAGCGGATCCAGGCTGCAACTGCTGAACCCCGGCGGGCACGTGGTGCGCACGTTGGGGCCGGGCGCGGGCCTGATCGCCGCGACCGGCCAGAGCGCGACCGGCACGGTCTGGATGATCACGGGCACCAACGCGGCCGGCGTGTCGGCCGCCGCGGCGGCGCTCACGCCGAACCGGCTGCGCGATCACTTCGCGCTGGCCGTGGCCGGGAAGGCCGAGTTCCCTCTGCCGCTGGAGGGATCGGCGTGAGCTACCGCCGGCGGGCCAGCCCGCTTCATGCCGCACGTGCCACCGCCGGGTGCGCGTACTGCTTGGCGCTGCTGGTGGCCGCGCTGGTGCTGTCGGCTCCGGTCGCCCTCGGGGCGGTCCTGCTGGCCATCGCCGGTGCCGGGGTGGGCGCGAAGGTAGGGCGGGAGATGCGCCGGGCGGCGCTGTTCGCCACGGGGCTCGGCCTCGCCGTGATGCTGATCAACATGCTGGTCGTCCGCGACGGGCTGACCGTGATTGCCCGGCTGGGCGATCTGCCCGTGTTCGGCCAGACCGACGTCACGCTCGAGGCGACGGTGTCGGGAGCGGTGCTCGGGGCGCGTGCGGTTGCGCTGGTTCTATGCGGCGCGCTGTACACGGCCGCGGTCGACCCCGACCAGGTGCTCCGGCTGTTCCGGCGTATCTCGTTTCACTCGGCGCTCACCGCCACGCTGGCCACCCGGATGGTCCCGGTGCTGACCCGCGACGCCCGGCGCCTGGCCGACGCGCAGCGCTGCCGGCCCGGACCGCCGCCCTCTCGCGCGCGGCTCGTG
>DATFDC010000318.1:0-2157 GCA_035252415.1 Solirubrobacteraceae bacterium | reverse complement strand
CAGGCGGGACCGCCAGCGACCATGCCGCGGTGGTCGGTGTCCGTCACGCCGTCGCGAGCGCGGCCGTCCACATCTCGGGTCCGTCGCCGCGCCCGGCGCCCCCGTTCACCGGCTGACGCCTGACTGAATCGAGTTGTCTAGCTACTCACCGGGAGTCCGCGGCGGCGGCTCGGCTTCCGCGGCGACATTGACTGCGCCGCCAGCTGGCCGCACGCGGCGTCGATGTCGCGGCCCCGGGTGAGGCGGACGGTGGCGTCCAGCCCATGGCGCTCGAGCTCGTCTTTGAACGCAGCGATCGCCTTGGGGCTCGAGCCGGTGAACCCCGAGTCGGTCGGGTTGTACGGGATCAGGTTGACCTTGAACATCCGCGGGTCGAGGATCGCCGCCAGCTGTGCGGCCTGCGCGAACGAGTCGTTGACGCCGGCCAGCATCACGTACTCCACGAACACCTTGCGGCGCTTGCGCTCGTAGTAGGCCTCGCAGGCGGCGATCACGTCGGGCAGGGGGTAGCGGTCGTTGACCGGCATGAGCTCGCTGCGCAGGGCGGAATCGGCAGCGTGAAGCGACAGGGCCAGTCGGATGGGCATCTCCGAGGCGCCGAGACGCTCGATGCCCGGGATCCAGCCGATCGTCGAGATCGCCGTGCGGCGGTGGGTGATGCCGAGGTCCGGGAGGCGCGCGCACGCCGCGAGCACGTTGTCGAGGTTCATCATCGGCTCGCCCATGCCCATGAACACCGCGTGGTCGACCTCGCCGAGGCGGCGGAAGTGAAGCGCCTGATCGATGATCTCCGACGCGGTCAGGTTGCGCCCGAAGCGCATCTGACCGGTGGCGCAGAAGGTGCAAGTCAGCGGACAGCCCGACTGTGAGGAGAGGCAGATCGAGCGCCGGCCGTCCCGGTAGACCATCAGCACCGCCTCGACCGGCCGCCCGTCGGCGGTCGAGAACAGCGCCTTGACCGTTCCGTCGCCGGCGTGCGCCTCGCGCTCGAGAACGAGGCTCGAGAACGGGATCTCGCGGTCGAGCGCCTCGCGCAGGCTCAGCGGCAGGTCGGACATCGCGGAGAAGTCGGCGGCGCCGCGCGCCGCCCAGCGCCACACCTGACCGGCGCGGTACCGCGGCTCGCCCAGCTCGGCGAGCTTCTCATCGAGTAGCTGCAAGTCCACGCTGACTATGGTGGCAGGCGGACAATGCGACTCGGCAAGTACCTCGCCACCGCCGGCGCGGCCTCGCGGCGCGCGTCCGAGGAGATCGTGCGCGCTGGCCGGGTCACGGTCGACGGCCGGACGATCACCGACCCCGCGCACGACGTCTCGGACAAGAGCGCGGTGACGGTCGACGGCAAGCGCGTGTCGACCGCACGCGAGCGGGTCATCTATGCGCTGAACAAGCCGTCCGGAGTGGTGTCGACCGCGCGCGACCCTCAGGGCCGCCCGACCGTGGTCACGATGGTCCCGCAGACCGAGCGCCTGTATCCGGTGGGGCGGCTCGACATCGACACCACAGGTCTGATCCTGCTCACCAACCAGGGCGAGCTTGCCCACCGCCTCACCCACCCCTCGTTCGAGGTCGAGAAGACCTATCGCGCGGTGGTGGGCGGCCCGGCGCTACACGAGCGGACGCTGCAGGCGATGCGCGACGGGGTCGAGCTCGAGGATGGACGCACCTCGCCGGCCCAGGTCCGCCGGGTGTCGGCCGACACGCTCGAGATCACCATCCACGAGGGCCGCAAGCGGCAGGTCAAGCGGATGTGCGAGGCGGTCGGCCACCCGGTCAAGCGCCTGGAGCGCGTCGCGTTCGGCCCGCTGGCGCTGGGCGACCTGCCGCGCGGGCGGTGGCGGCGGCTGAGCGACGACGAGGTCGAAGCGCTG
The DNA here is from genome assembly GCA_035252415.1 of Solirubrobacteraceae bacterium. Taxonomy (GTDB): domain Bacteria; phylum Actinomycetota; class Thermoleophilia; order Solirubrobacterales; family Solirubrobacteraceae; genus Palsa-465. The sequence goes on along the minus strand of DATFDC010000318.1, from coordinate 286 downwards.
ACGGCGGCCAGCAACCCGTCGAAACGTGCATAACACGTCACGCGGCATCGCGCCGTGCGGGCGTGACGAATAGAGCGCCCCCCAGACGCATAACACGTCACTCCCAAGCGATCAGGGCTTGCTTGACGGGTTATGCGCGTCCGTCGGGTTCGAGTGCGAACGTCACCCTGATCGAGGCGATCACTTCGTGCTCGCCGGCCTCGACCGGCATTCCCTCGAGACCGCCGGCGGCAGCGACCGCGGCTCCTCTGCGAATCGGACCGAACCGTCCGTCGGGCTCCTCTAG
>DATFDC010000317.1:0-3078 GCA_035252415.1 Solirubrobacteraceae bacterium | reverse complement strand
GCGCCGCTCCTGGGGGCGCATGGTGCTGGGCGCGGTCATCGCCGCGGTCTCGTTGGCAGCGATCGCGGTCGGCGTGATCGTGCTCACCAGCAACGGCAAGAGCGGTTCCAGCGCGAACAAGTCCGCGGCCAACGCCGCGCTGAGCAGCCACCGGACCACGACGCCGGTGACCGCGGTGCGGCCCGCCGAGGTGACCGTCTCCGTGCTCAACGGCACCGACCTCCAGGGGCTTGCCGGGAAGATCGCCGACCAGCTCGCGGCCGACGGCTACAAAAAGGGATCGACCCCCACGAATGCCGCGGACCAGACCCACACGTCCACCATCGTCGCCTACATGGCGCCGGCCGACCGTCGCGACGCGGTGGTCGTCGCCAACTCGCTCAAGCTGAGGCCCACCGCGGTCCAGCTGGTCGATTCCACGTCCAAGGCGACGGTGTGTCCGCCCGCCCAGACTTGCACCTCCCAGGTCGTGGTCACGGTCGGCACCGACCTCGCACAGCAGTAGCGCCCCACCGGTGCGAGAACTTCTGAACCTCCCGGAGCGGAGCGCCAAACCGCGGGATCGCGGAGTCACGCACGTGATCGACCGCGGTCTGTCGATCGCCGAGATCGAGGGAATGATCGAGGTGGCGGGCGAGTTCGTCGACATCGTCAAGCTCGGGTGGGGCACCGCGCTGGCCACCGGGAACCTCGAGCGAAAGCTCGAGTGCTACCGCAGGCACGAGATCCCGGTCGTGCTCGGCGGGACGCTGACCGAGCTGGCCATCAGCCGGGGGCGCCTCGACGAGCTGATCGCGTGGGTGCACGAACTGGGGCTGTCGCACTTCGAGATCTCCGACGGAACGATCGCGCTCGAGCACGAGCGCAAGGTGGAGCTGATCGGCCGCCTGGCCCAGGAGTTCACCGTGCTGTCCGAGGTCGGCTCCAAGGACGACACGGGCGCGATCACGCCCCCCTACGTGTGGGTTGAGCAGATGCGCGCGGAACTGGCGGCCGGCGCCTGGAAGGTGATCGCCGAAGGCCGGGAGGCGGGCACGGCGGGGATCTTCCGCCCCAGCGGCGAGGTCCGCGAAGGCCTGATCGGCGAGATCGTGCACGAGATCGCGCCCGATCGGATCATGTTCGACGCCCCGCGCAAGGACCAGCAGGTGTGGTTCGTGCGCCGGTTCGGCCCCGAGGTGAACCTGAGCAACGTGCCGGTGGGCGAGGTGCTCGCGCTGGAGACGCTGCGGCTTGGCCTGCGCTCGGACACGCTGGGCATCGGTGGCCGGTGAGCACCGACGGCCAGGACGTGCTGCGTGGCGTGCTGCTGGCCCGTCACGGACAGACCAATGACAATCTCGAGCCGTTTCGCTTCCAGGGTTTCACCGACACGCCGCTGAACGACACCGGCCGCGCGCAGGCGCGCGAGCTGGCCGACCGGGTGGCGGCGTTGCCCGATCCGATCAAGGCGCTGTGGGCGTCGGATTTGAGCCGGGCCCGCGAGACGGCCGAGATCGTCGGCGCGCACATCGGTCTCCACGCGCGGCTCGACCCGCGCCTGCGCGAGGCCAACCGCGGGCGCTGGGAGGGCTACACGTTCGACGAGATCGAGCGGTCCCATCCCGAGGAGTACGCGGCCTGGCGGCGCGGCGGCGCCTCGTGGCGGTTCCCCGGCGGGGAGTCGCTCCAGGAGCAGCAGGATCGAGTCCTGGCTGCGCTCACCGACATGGAAGCGGCCGGCGAGTTGCCCGCTCTGGCGGTCTGCCACGGCGGCTCGATTCGGGTCGTGCTGTGCAGCCGGGATCCGCGCGGCCTCGACGCGTTCCACGACTTCGAGGTTCCGAACGTGGCAGTCGTGCCGCTGTGATGGCGGGTCGTGCTCGGAATGGCCACAACTAGGCTCTCGCTCGTCGCCTTCGCCGGCCTGGTCGCGGCGAGCATCGCCGCGTTCTTCGTGACCCAGCACCTGAAGGTCACCACGCCGCTCATCGCCGGAGGTGCGGGCGCCCCGCGGCCCGTGCCCGGCGTGATCAACCCGCTCCACCCGGTGCAGTGCGGCGCGTACAACACGGGCTCGACCACGATCTCGTTCTACCTCCAGCATCGCAGCGACGACGTCATCGTGTCGGTGGTCAATCCGGCCGACGACGCGGTCGTGCGGACGGTGGCGAACGGCCGGCACATGCGCAAGAACGTGCGCATCCCCGACGGCGTGTTCCATTGGAACGGGCGGTTGGCCGACGGGCAGGTGGCGCCCGACGGGAGCTACTACTTCCGGGTGACGCTCATCCACCAGAACCGCACGATCGACCTGACCGACGTTCCGGTCAAGGTCAACACCACGGCGCCCCATCCGGTGATCACGAGCGTCCAACCGACCGACATCGCACCAGGGTCCCGCGTGACGATCCACTACGCCGGCAACGAGAACCGCGGCGGCACGATCCTGCTCTACCGGCTGGACACCGCGCACGGGCGCGCGCGGATGATCAAGCAGTTCCTCACCCCGTGGAAGGGCCACACCGCGATCTGGGACGGGACGGTCGCGCAGCAGCAGCCGGCCCCGCCCGGGCGCTACCTCCTGGCTTTGCAGGTGAGCGATGCCGCCTGCAACACCGGACGCTATCCGGTGCGGATCCCGCCGCCGGCGGGGTCGGCGGCCGGGTCGGACGCCGACCCCGTCGTGACAGTGCGGTGAAATCACCCCTGTGACGGGTTACCTCAAGCGCCTGGTGAGCTCGCTGGCCGCCTACCAGGTGGCCGATGTGGTCTCCAAGTTCATCGCGGTGCTGCTGCTGCCGGTGTACACGCGGTACATCCCGCCGGCCGGCTACGGCGTGGTGGAGCTGCTCGCCAACGGGGTGATCCTGATCAGCATCCTGGTCCGCTTCGGGATGATCGAGTCGTTCCTGCGCTTCTATTTCTCCGACGAGGACCAGGCCCGGCGCGACGCCCTGGCCCGCCGGTCGGTCGGCTTCCTGTTGGTGAGCACCACGGCGGTCTCGGTGGCGCTGGCGCTCGCCGCCTCGCCGCTGTCGAAGCTGGTCCTCGGCTACCACGACGCGACGACCTTCCGCATCGCCGTGCTCGGTCTGT
>DATFDC010000316.1:0-6546 GCA_035252415.1 Solirubrobacteraceae bacterium | reverse complement strand
TGCGCCTCCGACGCGGGCACGACGGGGAGGCCATCGGTCCAGCCCTGCTCGTAGCAGTACTCGATGGCCTCCCGGGCGACGTCTGGATCGGGAGTGCTCATTGGGTGAGCAGCCTCGCCACCTCGTCGGCGACGTTTTCGGCCCTTTCGCGGACCTGCTCTGCGGTCAGCCCGGCCACCGGGTGCGGGGTGGTCAGGTACTCGTACCCGGGTGCGCCCTGGACGCCGGCCATGGCATCACCGGTCGCCCTGAATGCGTCGGAGCAGATCACCGCCGCCGGCCTGCCGTTTCGCTCGAAGAGAATTCCGTCGGCGACCGCCGACGCGCTGCACGAGCCTCAATCGCCAACGCCTATCACCACCACCTCTGACTGCCGACTGAGCTCGTCGACAAGTTCGGGTGACGCCGGCTGGGAGAAGATCTCCTTGCGGCGCAGCTGGGCCTCGCCGGCGCCGTAGCGCTCGCGCAGTACGTCGGCCACGTCCTCCAGGAGGCGGCGGGCGTTCTGCTTGCCGTTCTCCAGTAGGCCGATCTTCACGCCGCTGAGGCTTGTCGGCCGGGTGGCCAGCGTCAGGCCCTCGGCGGCGGGGCGCTCGGACAGCCCGGTGGGATCAAGAATCGCGCTCGGCACGTTGGGTCCTCCTTCGGGTCAGTCGCCACCGTGCAAAGGGCCGGAAACCGCCACACCGGCAGCCCGTCTCGGGGACATAAGCACGTGGGGCGTGCTTATGTCCCCGGGGAGGAGGCGGGGCGAGGGGCTTTCGGGCGTTTTGCATGGGGCGGATGGCTTGGTCGGGTCTAGTGGTCGTGGATGAGGACGCCGCGGATATTGCGCCCGGACAGCATGTCCTCGTAGCCCTGGTTGATGTTCTCGAGCGTGTAGCGATTGGTGATCAGCTCGTCGAGCTTGAGGTCGCCGTTCTTGTACAGGCCGAGCAGCCTCGGCATGTCATACAAGGGGTTGGCGCCGCCGAACAACGAGCCCTGGATGTTCTTGTGAAAGCCGGTGACCGGCGAGCCGTGCAGGGCGAACGTGTTGCCCTCGCCGGCGACCGAGGTGACCACGACGCTTCCGCCCTTGCCGATCATGTCGACCGCGCGCCGGAGCACCTCGGCCTCCATCACACCGATGGTGATCACGGCGTGGTCGGCCATCTGGCCCCGGGTGCGGTCCTTGACGTACTCGAACGCCTCGTCCGGATCGCCAGTGGTGAACGTGGCGCCGAACTTGCCGGCCATCTCCTGCTTGAACGGGTTGGGGTCGACGGCGATCACGTGCTTGGCGCCGGCATAGGCCGCGCCCTGCACGGCGTTCATCCCGACCCCACCGGTGCCGAAGATCACCACGGTCTCGCCGGCGCGGGTGCCGGCGGCGTACACCGACGAGCCCCAGCCCGTGGTCACTCCGCAGGCGACCAGCGCGGCGACCTCGAACGGCAGATCATCATCGATCGGCACGCAGGAGTTCTCGGGGATCACGATCCACTGCGAGAACGTTCCGAGCACGCACATCCCGCCGACGTCCTCGCCGTTCTCGTGAAAGCGGAAGGTGCCGTCGGGGAACATCCCGGTGGCGGCGTTCAGGCCGGCGTCGCACATGTTCTGATGCCCGGTCGAGCAGTAGCGGCAGTGACCGCACACGGGAATCCAGGAGGTGCAGATGTGGTCGCCCTCGCGCACGCGAGAAACGCTGGGCCCGACCTTCTCGACCACGCCCGCGCCCTCGTGCCCGCCGATCATCGGGTAGCGGTAAGGCCCTCCCTCGCGGACGTGCTCGTCGGAGTGACACAGCCCGCACGCCATGACCCGGACCAGGACCTCGTGCTCCTTGGGTTCGTCGAGGTCGAGCTCGGTCACCTCCCAGCGCTGACCGGGGCCTCGAACGACTGCAGCGCGTGTCTTCACTGTGTCTCTCCTGTCGTCGAACTGACTGCGCCCACCAATGCCGGCGCCTCGATGCCGAGGAAGCGGAACGTGTTGTGCCAGGTGATGTCCTCGAGCACGTCGGGGGCGAGATCGAGCATGCGCAGCGTGCGCGCGCAGGGCTGCTCGCGCGGCATGGCCGGGAAATCGGAGCCGACCAGCACCTGCGTATGGCCGACCAGGTCGATCAGGAAGCGCAGCGCGCGGCGGTCGAACACCAGCCCGTCGTAGTAGAAGCGGCGGGTAAGCTCGGCCGGCGACGGGCCCTCGGCCTCCGAGGAAGGCGGCTCCTCGTTCCACGTCTTGCCCCAGAAGGTCATCGCCCGCGGGAGCATCATCGGAAAGCCGCCGGCTCCGTGGCTGAAGGCCAGCCGCAGGCGCGGGTGGCGCTCGGCCAGCCCGCTGGTGATGATCCCCGCGCACGCGAGCAGCGCGTCGGCGCCCACGGCGAACGCGGCGATCGGGATCAGCCCGGCCGGCAGCCGCTGGCCGAAGTCGGCCGGCATCGCGTGGATGAACACCGGCATCTCGAGCCGCTCGGCCTCGGCCCAGAACTCCTCGTACTCCTCGCCGTGCAGCGCCCGGCCGAGCACGTTCGAGGCGATCTCGATCGCGACCAGGCCGAGATCGCGCACACGCGAGAGCTCGGCGGTGGCCAGATCGGGCGCCTGCATCGGGACCATCCCCATGCCGTGCAACCGGCGCGGATCGGCCTCGCACAGCGACACGACGAACTCGTTCACCTGCCGCGAAAGCTCCAACCCCTCGGCGCCCGTGAGCGCGTAGTCGAGCAGCGGCGGCATCGGCGAGACGACCTCGGCGTCGACGCCGCTGCGGTCGAGTTCCTCGAGCCGGCGCGCGCCCGAGTAGAAGGCCTCGATCGCCTTGAACTTCATCCCGCGGTCGTTCTCGAGCAGCCGGGCACGCGGATCGTCGCAGGGGCCGATCTGAGGTCCCCGATGATCCTGAGAACCGACCGGGTCCAGCGCGCCCGGGATCACGTGCGCGTGCATGTCAATCAGCATTCGGTGCCTCCTCTGCCGCATTTGCGCCCACGCCGGCCATGGCCGATGCCGGCTCCGGACAGACGCACACGTGCACCGCATCCCCGTCGGCCAGCGACTGGATCGCCGCCTCGGTGTCGGCCAGCTCGTACTTGCCGCTGTGCATCTTCTCGAGCGGGAACCGGCCCGACTCGATGATCCGGATCGCCTCGATGTACGCGTCGGCGTTGACCCCGAACGCCCCGCGCACGGTCAGTCCCTTGTTGATCAGGCGGTCGGTCACGAGCTCGATGCCCTTTCCGCCCTTCAGCCCCGCGAGCACGATCCGCCCGCTGTGCTTGACGGCCTCGATCGCGTCGAGCACGGGCTGCGAGGCGATCGGGGTGAGCTCGAGCACCACGTCGGCCATCGCCCCGTCGGTGATCTCGCGCACGCGCTCGACCACGTCCTCCTGCTCGACGTTGATCGTGTGGTCGGCGCCGAACTCGCGGGCCAGGGCCAGCTTGTGCTCGTCCTTGCCTAGACCGGTAACGATGATCGTCCCCGCGCCCCGCGCCCGCGCGGCCACCACAGAGGTCAGCCCCCGCTGCCCAGGGCCAAGGATCAGCACTGTTTCACCCAATCCGACCTCGCCCAGCATCGTCGCCCAGCGCACGCCGGCGCCGAGGGGGTTGAACATCACCGCGATCTCCGGCGGCAAATCGCGGGAGACCTTGTGCAGGATCGCCCACGGGTGCAGGTACATGTACTCGGCGAGGCCGCCCCACAACGACGGCTCGCGCGACGCCGGCGTCATCCCGTAGGCGCCGTCGCGATTCGGGCACGACATGTAGCGCCCGGTCAGGCAGTAGTCGCAGGCCCGGCAGGGCCGAAGGATCTCGACTGCCACGCGATCACCGACCGAGACGCCCCAGCGCTCGGCGGCGCGCGGGCCGACCTCCTCGATCACCCCGAGCGGCTCGTGGCCCGGGATCAGCGGGAACATCCCGGGCCGCACCAGGTGGCCGCGGTACTGCTCGACGTCTGACCCGCAGATCCCGCACGCCTCGATCCGCAGCAGACCATCGTCGTCGCCGATCTTCGGTCGCGGGAACTCCTGGATCTCGTAGGCCAACGGCCCGGTCTGAACGGCAGCGCGCACTGAATCCATCTAGAAGCCTCCCGGCATCGTCTCGTCCTCGTACAGGGGAATCAGCGGAATGGGATCCGCCTTCTCCTCCGGCGGCGTGTACCCCCAGTACTTGGCGCGCGCCCCGCCGTCGATCACGAAGTCACAGCCGGTGATCAGCCGTGCGTAGTCAGAGCACATCCAGGCCACGCAGTGCCCGATGTCGGTCGGCGTCGACGGCGCCATCGGCATGTTGCTGCGCACGTCGATCTTGCCGACGTCACGCCACCACGACGGGCGATCGCCGGGCGGCTTGAAGTGCCGGCGCAGGCCGCCGGACTCACTCAGCTCGGCGAGCAGCTCAGGGTTGTCGGGGCGCGGCGCGGTCGGCGAGTAGGAGTTCACCCGGATCCCGTACGGCGCCAGGTCCATCGCGGCGGCGCGGGTGAAGTTGGCCAGCCCGCCCTTGTGGAACGCATAGGCGATCACGCCGGCGCAGCCCTGCCAGGCGTTCGAGGACAGGATGTTGATGATGCTCCCCTGGATCCCGCGCTCGATCATCGAGATCGCCACGTGCTTGGTGTTCAGGAACGTGCCCGCCCCGGCCACGGAGATCGCGCGGTTCCAGAACTCGAGGCTCTCCTCGAGCACGCCGCGGCCTCCGAGCACCGCGGCGTTGTTGATCAGGATGTCGATCCGGCCCCAGGCGTCGAGCACCTCACCGACATAGCGCTTCACGTCGGCCTCGTCGGAAACATCTCCGACGACCGCCATCGCCGAGCCACCGTGGCGCGTGATCCTCCGCGCGCTTGCCTCCGCGGGCTCGAGAGCCACGTCGTTGCACGCCACGCGGGCGCCGTAGCGCGCGAGCGCGAGCGCGATCCCGCTGCCGATGTTCGGACCCGCGCCGGTGATCAGCGCGACCTTGCCTTCAAGCGAGACGTCCACGAGGCCTCAAGCCCGCCCGTCGATGATCACGCTCTTGACCTGGGTGTAGTCGAGGATCGACTCCGCGCTGACCGTCCGCCCGAACCCGCTCGACTTGTAGCCGCCGAACGGCGCCCCGATCACGCCACCGGACCACAGCGTGTTGATCGACACCTGCCCGGCCTCGATCCGCCGGGCGAGGCGCACCGCCTTCCCGACGTCGCGCGTCCACACCGAGGCGACCAGCCCGTACTTCGTGCCGTTGGCGATCCGCAGCGCCTCCTCCTCGTCATCGGAGCTCAGCACCGACAGCACCGGCCCGACGATCTCCTCCTGGGCGATTCGCATCTCGGGCTTGACCTCGTCGAAGATCGTCGGCTCGACGAAATATCCGTGCTCGTAGGACTCGCCGGCCAGCTTGCGACCGCCGACGACCACGCGCGCACCCTCATCCCGGCCGGCGTCGAGGTAGCCGAGCACGCGCTTCTCCTGCTTGGCGCTGATCAGCGGCCCCATGTCGACGTCCTCGTACCAGGGACCGACGCGCACGTTCTTGAACTGGTCGGCCAGACCGGAAACCACCTGCTCGCGGATCGAGGCGTCGACGACCAGGCGCGAGCCGGCGGCGCAGATCTGGCCCGTGTTCAACGTGATGCTCCGGGCGATCGTCGGGATCGCCTTTTCCAACGGCGCATCCCGCAGGACGACCTGCGGTGACTTGCCGCCAAGCTCGAGGTGCAGCGGGATCAGGTGCGACGCGCACGCCTCCATGACGCGGCGCCCGGTCTCCGGGGATCCCGTGAAGCTCATGCGCCGCACGTCCGGATGAGCGGCCAGAGGCGAGCCGGCCTCCGGCCCATACCCGGTCACCACGTTGATCACACCGGGCGGGATCCCCGCCTCGTGGGCGAGCTTGACCAGGAGCAGGCACGTCAACGGCGCGTCCTCGGCCGGCTTGATCACGATCGTGTTGCCCATCGCGATCGCCGGCCCGGCATCGTTGACCGTGTTCGGCCCCGGGGCGTTCCACGGGATGATGCTCCCGCACACCCCATACGGCTCGCGCAGCGTCATCCCGATCACGTCCGGGAACGCGCTCGGCAGCGTCGACCCGGTGACCTTGTCGGCCAGGCCGGCGGTGAAGGTGAGGATCCCCGGCATCGGCCCACCCGCGCCGGGCGGGCCCCATTTCGGCCGCCCGACCTCCAGCCGTTCGAGGAGGTCGATTTCCTCGGCATGCGAACGGCACAGCGCCGCCCAGTCGAGCAGGAGCTGCCCGCGCCGGCTGGGACTGAGGTCCCGCCAGGCCGGGAACGCATCCGCAGCTGCCGCGACGGCATCGCTCACATCATCCGCACCGGAGCGCGGAACGTGCGCGAGGACCTCGCCGGTCGCCGGGTTCTCGACCGCGATGGTCTCGCCGCCGCGGGCGGGTACCCATTCGCCGCCGATCAGCTGGGTGCCGTCGGTGAGCAGCGCCTGGACGTCGAGGGTGTCAGTCGGTTGCTGGAGCGTCATCGGGTCCTCCTGCGACTCGGACGGGTTCGGGCGCCGGCGCGTCCCGCGACACCGGAAAGTGACACG
>DATFDC010000315.1:0-3243 GCA_035252415.1 Solirubrobacteraceae bacterium | reverse complement strand
GAGCGCAACCAGCAGGATCCAGCACGAGAGGCACTGGAGCGCCCAGGCGGACAACTGCGCCACCGTGGCCTGGAAGCCCAGGCGGGGGCTGCGGAAGACGGTCAGTCCGGCGCGGACCCGGGCCATCGCGCCTCGCGCCTGCGCCGCCAGGGCGTGCGCGCGCGAGGACCGCGAGCGGTTGCCGGTGTCGCGGAGCAGCACGGGCGCCAGCAGGACCACGATCAACAGGACGGCCGGCGCGACGGCCGCCACGACCAGCGCGTTCTGGTGGCCGTTGAACAGGTCGACGGACGAGAACATGATCGCGCCGAGGATGATCAGCGCGAGGATGTTCAGAAGCGTCTGCGAGACCACCGTGCCCAGCACGATCGGCAGGTTCTCGCGTGGGCGGCCCGTCCTTCGGGCGACCACCAGCGCACGCGAGGGCTCGCCCAGGCGGGCGGGCAGGGTCGAGGACATCAGCACGCCGATGAACGTGCCCTGGGCGGCGTCGGCCAGCCGCACCCGGGCTTTCGGCAGCGCCGCGCGCAGGATCGCGTGCCACGAGAACGCGCGCATCACCATCGCGCTGCACATCACGGCGAGGCCGAGCAGGATCAAGGTGGGACTTGCGGTGATCAGTGCCTTGGCGATGTTGGCCAGGCCGATCTTCTGAAGAGCGAAGAACGCGAGTGCCGCGCCACCCAGCGAAACCGTGGCCAGGCCGAACCGGCGGGCGGCGGCCAGCGCCCTGCTGTGGCGCTGCTTGGGCGTGAGCGGGGGCTCGAGGCTGGCCAGGCGCTGGGCCGCCACGTGCGGCTTGAGATCCGCCGCGCGGGCGCCCACGCGAACCGCCACTCGCTGCACGGCTCCGGAAGGCTCGGGCGTCGCGACCGCATCCTCATAGGCCTCCATGACCTGCTCGGCCACGCGCGGCCAGGCGAAGCGCTCGACGCCGAGCGCCGCCGCCCGGGCCATCGCCGCCCGGCGGACCGGCTCCTCGTACAGATCACGCAGGGCCTCGGCCAGCGACTGCGGGTCGCCGCGGGGCACCAGCACGCCGTCCACGCCGTCGCGCACCACATCGCGATAGCCGGCGATGTCGGACGCGACCACGGGCGTGCCGGCCGCGAACGCCTCGGTCAGCACCATCCCGAAGCTCTCGCCACCCAGCGAGGGGGCGCACAGCACGTCGCTCGCCTCGAGCTCATGCCGCTTGGTCTCGTCGTCGACCTTGCCCAGCACCCGGACGTCGCGCATGTCGAGCATCAGCGGCGAGAGCTCCTCGTAGGACGGGCCGATCACGGTCAGCTCGGTCGGGACATGCTCGCGCAGGGCCTCGAACGCGCGGAGCAGCAGAGGCAGCCCCTTGCGCTCCACCGCCTGCCCGACGAACACGATCCTCAGACGGTCGCTCTGAGGCCGCAGCGCGGCCAGCGCCGCCTGTCGCGGATCCACATGGACGCCGTTGGGAATGACCCGGTAGTGGCCACCGAAGAACCGCCGGGCGGTCCACGCGGCTGCCTCGGACACGGCGATCCGGACGTGCAGGCGGTTCAGCATGCGGCGCGCGCCGAGGGCGTTCGCGATCCCGTTCGAAACCCGGTTCTCGTTGTAGGTGTGGAACGTGCCGACGACCGGCAGCCGCGTCCAGTCGGTGATGCACCACGGCGCCAGGGGGGCGAGCGGCTCGTGGACGTGGACCACGTCGTAGCCGCCGGTGCGCAGCTCCTGCTGGGCGGTGGCCAGCGCGAAGCCGCTGATCGAGATGTTCGAGACGGCCTGGTTGGCCTTCAGCGAGAGGGTGCGCCCGAGCGATACGAGATATTCCGGCGGCGCCACCGCCTGCGGACGAGCGCCCCGGTGCAGGCCGGTGGAAACGCGGTCAGGGCGGTCGTACGGAGCCAGCACCCGGACGTGGTGGCCGTCCGCGATGAACTGCTCCGCGAGCGCTTCGATATGCCTCGTGACGCCCCCCGGATACGTCCACGAGTACGGCGACAGGATCGCTACTCGCATGCCCCTACATGGTAGACGTTGGGGCAACCGGACCTGGCATCCGGATCGGCTTTAAAGCCCCCGCGTATCATGGGATCGATGCCCGTTCGACACTTTGTCAAGTACACCTTCCTGAAAGTAGATCCCGCCTGGCGACGCCTCGACGAGGAGCGCCGGGCCGCCGACAAGCGCGAGTTCATCGCCGCCTGCGAGGACTTCGCCGACGGCCACCTGCTCCGCGCCTTCTCGCTCGTCGGGACCCGCGGCGACGCCGATCTGATGCTGCTCACCCAGGCCCAGAATCTCGAGCGGATCCACGAGTTCCACGTGGTCCTGGCCCAGAGCGGCCTGATGAAGTGGTGCGAGATCCCCTACTCGTATCTGGCCATGACCAAGCCGTCCGAATACTCGGAGGAGTCCCGGCTGGAGGTCCGGCCCGGGATCGGCAAGTACCTGTTCGTCTACCCGTTCGTGAAGACCCGCGCCTGGTATGCCCTGCCGGCCGACGAGCGCTGGCGGATCATGCAGGAGCACATCAAGCTGGGGCGCGAGTACCCATCGGTCGACCTCAACACGAGCTACTCGTTCGGGCTAGACGACCAGGAGTTCGTCGTCGCGTTCGAGACCGACAATCCGGCCGACTTCCTCGATCTGGTCCAGCGCCTGCGCACCACCGAGTCGAGTTCGTACACGCTGCGCGACACCCCGACGTTCACGTGCATCTCATGCTCGGTCGGGCGAGCGCTGGGCGCCCTCGACGGCGCCGCGCTCACGGTCACCGAAAGCGCGTAGTTGAGCGCGACCGCAGCGCTGCGCAAGGCCGACCCGGTCCTGCGCGAGGTGATCGACGAGGTCGGATCGGTGGACGACTTCTACGCGGGCCGCCCGACCGACCACTACGGCACGCTGGTCCGCTCGATCGTCGGCCAGCAGCTCTCCACCAAGGCGGCCGCGTCGATCTACGCGAGGTTGCTCGAGCGCTTCGGCGGCCGGGCGCCCACGCCGGAGGAGGTCCTGGCCGACGATCCGGAGGCGCTGCGCACGGCCGCCGGCCTCAGCCACGCCAAGGTCCGCTACCTGCGCTCACTCGCCGAGCACGTCCTCGACGGCTCGCTCGAGCTCGACCGCCTCCCCGAGCTGCCGGACGACGAGGTGATCGCCGAGCTCGTCGCGGTCAAGGGTCTCGGCGTCTGGAGCGCCCACATGTTCCTGATGTTCCATCTGCACCGCCCCGACGTGCTGCCGGTCGGCGACCTCGGCATCCGG
>DATFDC010000314.1:0-4732 GCA_035252415.1 Solirubrobacteraceae bacterium | reverse complement strand
CCCGCGGCGACGCGGCGCGCGCTCCGGGAGCCGCTGCTCCGCGCCTCCCAGGAGCTCGGCCAGGCGCTCGGCGGACCGGGGTAGGATGCGCCATGCGCTTACGCCTCGGCGCACCGGACCTGCGCAGCCTGGCCGACGAGGAGCTGATGGAGCTTGTCGACGGCGGCGACACCCGGGCGTTCGAGGTGATCTTCGACCGCCATGCCGGCGCCGGGTACTCGCTCGCGCTGCGCATGTGCGGCCGGCGCGCGCTGGCCGAGGACATCGTCCAGGAGGCATTCCTGTCGCTGTGGCGCAGCGGCTCGGGCTACGACCGGGCTCGCGGCAGCGTGCGCTCGTGGGTGCTGAGCGCGGTCCACAATCGCGCCGTCGACGCGCTCCGGCGGGCCGGCGCGAAGACCGGCCGCGACGTCTCGGACGAGGGAATCGCCGAGCGACTCCCGGCGCGCGACGCCACCGAAGCCGAGGTCGAGCGGCGCGATGAGTCCCGGCGGGTGCGCGGAGCGCTCGACGAGCTTCCCGCCGATCAGCGGCAGGTGATCGAGCTGGCCTACTTCGGCGGGCTCAGCCACAGCCAGATCGCCGAGATGCTCGACCTGCCACCCGGTACCGTGAAGGGTCGGATGAGGCTCGGTTTGACCAAGCTGCGCCAGGCCCTCGGCGAGGCAGAGTGGGTGGCGCTATGAGCGTCGAGAACGGCCGCGAGTGCGGCGAGAACGCGGCGGCCTATGTGCTCGGGGCGCTCGAGCCGTCCGAGGCCGAGGCGTTCCGCCGGCACATCGAGGAGTGCGCGGCGTGTCGGGATGAGGTCGCGGCGTTCGAGCAGGTCACCGAAGCGCTGCCGGCGAGCACCTTGCGCTCCGAGGTGCCACGGGATCTGCGCCGGCGAGTCATGCGCGAGGTGCGCGCCACGCCGAAGACCGCGCCGGCGAAGAGCCCGCGCGGGGTGCGGCGGCCAGCCCGATTCCCGCTCGCCTGGGCGGGGGGCGTGGCCGCGGCGGTGGTCGCGGTGATCGTTGCCATCGTGCTCGCGGGTGGCGGGTCCGGCGGGACGCGGGTGGTCCAGGCGAGCGTCGGCAACGCGCAGCTGCGGATCGCCGGCGGGCGCGGAGACCTTGTCGTCCACCACCTCCCGTCATTGCCCGCGGGGCGCATCTACGAGATGTGGGTGCAGCGCGGCAACGCAGCGCCGACGCCGACCGGGACGCTGTTCAGCACCCGCGCGAACGGGTCCGCCAACGTCGGCGTCCCCGGCAGCCTGCACGGCGTCAGCCGGGTGATGGTCACCCAGGAGCGCGCCGGGGGGACGCTCGCGCCCACGAGTGCGCCGGTGATCGTCGCACCCGTGACCTGACGCTGAAAAGCGTCCCCCCGGGTCTGCAGCCTCCGGGTTCTAGGCGGCGAGGGGAGTCACCTCATAGCCGCTCTTGGGCGTCCCGAGGTACGGGAAATGCGGTAGGTACCTCGTGGCGCCCGGCCCCAGCCCATCGGTCACCAGCGACGCCGCGGCGTCCGGCGTGTAGCTCTTGTTCACCAGCGGATAGGTGGCGCCGGCGATCGCCCGCAGCTCCACCGTGACCACGTCGTCGAACACGCGCCGGCCGTTGGGGAAGCCGGCCGGATCACCGCCGACCAGCCCGAGCGGCTTCGCGGCCCCGCGCCGTGCGGGCGGGATCGCCATGTTCAGGCGCAGCTGATCGGCCGGATTGGCACCGGTGAAGTTCTGGAAGCCCGGGACGACGCCGGCCGGGATCCCTGTCATCAGGATCGCGGCCAGATCCGCCCGCGGCGCGGTCAGCTTGGCCAGGTTGGGGAACACGCCCGGATACAGCACCGGGAGCAGGCCGGCGAGCTCGGGGTGCAGGACGTAGTGGAGGAACTGGGCGTCGGCCTGAGCCGGCAGCGCGTTCCAGCGGTCCTTGTCGCCCAGCGGGACGATCACCTCGTTGAACAGCGGATTGCCCAGGCGCGAGACCTGGACCCACGGTCCGGCCTCGTGCACCGCGCCGCTGCCCGCATGGCGGACCGCCGCGCGACGCCGGCTGGCCGCCGTCCACACCCCGATCACCGACTTGCCCGCCATCGGGTCGGTCGGCTTGGAGCCGTCCCGGGTCAGCTCGTGCTTGGGGATCTTCAGCGCGATCGTGTGCACGCTGAAGTCGTGGGTGGCGTTGACCGCGTGCGCGGCGGCCATCCCGCCCAGGTGCAGGTTCTGGAACGGCCGCAGGTCGCCCAGGTCGAATATCGCGCCGAGGTCGACGTAGAAGCCCTCCAGGCGCTGACCGGCGAACACGGTGTGGCCGCCGGCGATCTTGTGAACCGCCTGCGCCGCGAGCTTGGCGTACTGCGGCGTCGAGCCCGGGCCGATGTTGCACGGCGGGCAGGCCAGCCCGGTGGCCAGCACCTTGCGGTGACCATTCTTCACGCGGGTCACCGTGTAGAACTGACGCCGGTTCCAGTTCGGGCTGTCGATCGAGTCGATCGGGCCGGTGTTGTACAGGAACGTGTCCGGGTTACGCACCTTGGTCTGGAACAGGAGCTCGTAGGTGATCTCGGGCGCGCCGTCGGCGTCGTTGTCGATGTGGATCTCGTACCGGACGTCGTCGCCGAACTCGAAGAAGTTCGGACCGCCGAACGGCGCCTCGAGCGGCAGGTAGTTCGAGATGATCGTGACCGTGCTCGGATCGTCGGGAGAGACGAACGCGTACGTATCGGTGTTGTCGGCGACCGGGTCCTTGCTGATCGCCGGCGCCTCGCGATGGGATGACATGAGTGCCTCCTACTTCGCCGCGCGCGCGATCCGCGCGGCGAGCTTACGGTCGCGGATGGTGACTTCGCGTTCGCCGGCCATGACAGAGACGCGGTCGTGGTGTACATAGGCCACGACGGGCTCGGCTGGGGTGGCGTCGGCCTCGCCGGCGACGAGCGCACCGATGACGGTCGCGCCGACGGCCGCGCCGGCTGAGCGCTTCACGAACGCTCGCCTGGTTTGATCGCTCACTGCTCTCCTCCTGTTGAGGTGGGTCGCTTTCCGTCCGGCTATACGCGCGACGGCGCGGAACGGATCAGTGAGTCGTCAGGACCAGGGGTACGGGCTGTGCGACACGGGGTGCAGGTCCCCGGTGGCGAACCGCTCGAAGCGGAACGGATGCAGCAGCGAGGAGTGCTCGCCGGACAAGACGCGGGCGATCTCGCGGCCGACCGCGATCATCTTGTAGCCGTGGTTGGAGTCCGCGGCCACGAACACGTTTGGGCGCATGTAGTCGAACACGGGGAAGTTGTCGACGGTGAACGCGCCGGCTCCACCGGAGCGAACCTGACGGTACTTCGGTCGCATGCCCTCGAAGCGGCCCAGGCAGTGTGAGAGCGCGGCGCACCACATGTCGGGGAAGCCCGGCTCGACCGAGCCGGTCGGGTACGGATCGACCTCGAACTCGGGACCCACGGTCAGAGGCTGCGCGCCGCCCTGGACGCTCTCGCGGTCGGGCTTGAAGTACACGCCCCACGGCTCGGTGGTGATCAGCCGGGCCTCGTCGTCGCGCAGCGTCTGGTCCGAGTCGACGTGCAGCACCGGCGAGGACGCTCCGTCGTCGGTGACGAACTGCGCCGGGTCGAACTCGATCTCGCCCTCCTGCAGGTACCAGTACGTCCACATCGGCAGATCGGCCTCGACCGCGCCGTCGGGCTGGCGCACGTCGATCCGGTCGGGCAGCTCGAGCATGGCCCACAGCTTCGGTACCCACGGGCCGACCGCGACGACGATCCGTTCGGGTGTGATGTCGCCAGTGCTCGTGTGGACGGTCGTGACCGCGCCGGAGTTGTCGAACTCGAACCCGGTGACCGCGACGCCCGTCTCGATCTTCGCCCCGGCCGCTCGTGCCTTGTCGGCGAGCCCCAGCATCGACTCCTTGTTGAACGCATAGCCACCGGCCCGCTCGTGCAGGCACACGGTGAGCCCGGGCGCCCGCCAGTCGCCGTAGAGCGCGCGCATGTGATCTGCGACCGCCTCCTCGCCGACGTACAGCTCCGACGGGTAGCCGATCCGCTGCTGGCGCTCGTGGACGGCGATCAGATCTGATTCCTGGGCCGGCGGCCCGAGCGCGATATAGCCGCTGCCGTGGTAGTGGAGCGCCTCGGGGTCGGACTCCCACACCTCGACGCACGCGGCCATGAGCTCCGACATCGCGGGCTGGAAGTAGTTGTTGCGGATCACCCCGCAGGCGATGCCCGAGGCGCCGGCCGCCACGTCGGTCTTGTCGAGAACCAGCACGTCCTCGCCGGCCTGGGCGAGGTGCCAGGCGGTCGAGAGGCCGTGGACGCCGGCGCCGATGACCAGTGTGGAAGGGGTGTTCGGAAGGCGGTCGGGCATTACAGCCGGCTCCTCAGTGTTGCGTTATACGCAATAGCTTTGCGCAGTACGCACGGAGAATACTTCAGGGCGCCCCGGCCGGCAACCGGTGGCGCGAGTGAATCGCCTTGGTGAGAAGCTGGCCCGGCGTCGTTGCGTTTGGCGGCGGTGTGGTGGATGGTCTCTGGCGGCTTCGGGCTGACTCCTGAATCTGCTGTCGCCGTTGGGCTGACTTGCGAATGGGTTGTCGCCCGTTGCCGCCAGGACCTCTGGCGTGACCTGATAGGAGCGTGGCATCGCCCCGACCAAGGCCTGTCCGCCAGGAGTCCGCTTCTTGCTCAACTAACAGAAGGGACGTGTGGGATGGTGACGATCGGGATCGAT
>DATFDC010000313.1:0-5107 GCA_035252415.1 Solirubrobacteraceae bacterium | reverse complement strand
GGCCGGCGGGCCCGTGCCGCGCTGAGCCTAACCTTGGTTGGGGGAAGACCACGACAAGGGAGCCAGCCATGGAAGACGATCCCAAAGCCGCCGTAGAGGGAGTCGATCCGGCCGAGCTGGGTCAGGTCGCCGAGCACATCGATGACCCGATTCCCGACGCCGGGCCGTCGGCCAAGCCCGGCGGCCCCGTGCGGTTCGCCCGCATGACCGGCTCGTCGATCGCCGGGCGCGACGCCGCCGGCTGGGTCACCGACTTCCTCAATGCCGCCTACTACCGGCGGCCGGTGGCCGAGCGCGAGGTGGACGACATGCGCCTAGCGTTCGCGATCCTGACCACCTACTGGTACCAGCGGGAGGTGCCCCGCCGGCTGCGGCTGACCGACCTGCGCGGGTTTCACCGTGCCTATGGCGGGCGCCGATTCGATACCGAGATGTCTGGTCGCGGGGTGCTCAACCGAGAGCAGCTGCTGGGCGGGGCCGCGCAGCTCATCGGCGACTGGTTCCCCGAGGCCTACGGCGACCCCGCCCGCCGGGCCTGGGGGATCGCCTTCCCGTCGGTGGAGCACCGAGACGCCTACGACCCTGCGCGCCGCCTGGCGGTGGCCAGGCTCGGAAAGCTGACCCCGGAGTCCGGGCCGCCCGATCGCCAGATGTGGCACACGTACCCGCCGGTCGAGATGCCGTCGGTGGAGGGCGTGGTGGGTGCGCTGACGCGGCCCGAGTCATGGCCTGACTACGCATCAGAGCTCGGCCGCTTCACCCCGCTGCGGCCCGGCGGGCTGGACGGCCAGACGTTCGAGATCGAGGTGGCCGCCGGCACGGAGTCCGGACGGCCGATCTTCACCCGCGGCTACGTGACGATCACCCGGCTGGTCACCCCGGACGACCCCGAGGCGCTGCGCGTCTATTTCGACGAGCTCGAGGCCGGCTTGGCCAACTACGGCGAGAACGAGCCGCCGGCCGTGCCCGAGGGCGGCGAGCCGGTCGTGGGCTTCGATCTCACCACCCACGAGGGCCACTTCATGGGCGCCGGCCACAACCGCCTGATTCTTTACAGAGCGCGCGGTCGGGTCTGGGTGCGGGCGGCCGGCACCTGGGATCCCATGCCCTGGCACGTCGAGCAGTCCTATCGCCGGGCCGGGCGCGCCGCGCAGCACGCTTTCTGGGGCCAGGGCGGGGTGGCGCGGTTGAGCATGCTCCACCAGCTCGCCCTGCAGATCCAATGACGCCCCACCTCCCCCCGCAGATCCGATGAACACCGTCGTCATCGGCGCTGGGCCGAACGGCCTGGCCGCGGCCATCCGGCTCGCCGAGGCCGGGCATCAGGTCACCGTGCTCGAGGCGGCTGACCGGGCCGGCGGCGCGGTGCGCACCGACGAGCTGACCCTTCCCGGCTTCCACCACGACACGTTCTCATCTGTCTATCCCGCCGGAGCGGCGTCGCCGGTGTTCGGCCGGATGCCGCTCGAGCGACACGGGCTGCGCTGGATCCATCCGGGCGCGTGCTACGCCCATCCTCTGCCCGGCGGCCGCGCGGTGGCGCTGTACCGGGAGCTCGACGCGACCGAGGCAAGCCTCGAGGCGGCGCACGCCGGCGATGGGCGCAGCTGGCGGACGTTCATCGAACCGCTGCTCGGCGGCTTCGAGGCGATCCGCTCCACGATGCTGGCCGGATTTCCACCGATCGCCGGCTCCATTGGCCTCCTGCGCGACCTGGGTCCGGCCGGCGCCGCGCGCTTCGGACTGCTCGTACCCGGCTCGGCGCGCGGACTGGGCCGCCGGCTGTTCGGAGGTTCGGGATCGCGCGCCTGGCTGTACGGGTCGGCCGGCCATGGCGATGTCCCGCCGACCGACGCCGGCAGCGCGGTCGCGGTCACGTACCTGAACCTGATGGGCCACGCAGTCGGCTGGCCCAGCCCAGCCGGCGGGGCAGAGCGCCTGACCGAGGCGCTCGTGGGATACCTGCGCGAGCTGGGCGGTGACGTGCGCACGCAGGTCGGCGTCGAGGCGATCCAATCGGCCCACGGCCGCGTGACCGGAGTACGAGCCCTCGGCGGCGATCGCTTTCCCGCCGACGTGGTGGTCGCCACCGTGATGCCGCATGCCATGGTCGCGCTGGCCGGCGACGCGCTCAGCAAGCCATACCGGGCGCTCGCGTGCCGCTATCGCTATGGGCCGGCGACCGTCAAGGTCGATTGGGCGCTCGACGGTTCGATTCCGTGGGAGGCGCTCGAGCCCCGCCGCGCCGGCACCGTGCACGTGGCCGGCGACGAGGATGAGCTGGTGCGGACGATCGCCGAGAGCCAGGACCGGCTGCCGGAGCGACCCTTTCTACTGCTCGGACAGCAGTCCCTCGCGGACCCCTCGCGCGCGCCCGAGGGCAAGCACACCGCCTGGGCCTACACGCACGGCCCGAATGCCGGGATCGATTGGGGTGCCCAGCTGGATGCTCACGTGGAGCGGATCGAGGCCCAGGTCGAGCGCTTCGCGCCCGGCTTCCGGGAGCGCATCCTCGCCCGGCACGTCATGGGTCCTGCCGAGCTCGAGCGGCGCGACCGCAACCTGGTGGGCGGCGACGTCGGGGGCGGGAGCTACCGCCTGCGCCAGGTCGTGTTCCGACCGGTGCCCGGCCTGTCGCCGTATCGCACGCCGCTGTCGGGCCTGTATCTCGGTAGCGCCGCCGCCTTCCCCGGTGGCGCCGTGCACGGCGTGCCGGGCGATGCGGCAGCGCAGGCGGCGCTGGCCGATGCGTCACCGCGTCGGGGTGTGAGAAGGCTGATCCGAGGACGGTCCCGATCACGATGACGCGCCATCCTGCCCTGCCCCGATCACGATCAAAGCGCCACCCCGCCCTGACTCGATCACGATGAAGCGCCACCCTGCGCTGACCCGATCACGATGAAGCGCCATCCCGCCCTAGCCTCCCTTTCGCGCGATCACCACCACGCGCTTGTGCTGGCCCAGCGGCTGCGCCGGGCCGGCGAGGAGGATGCCGACGACGCCGCCGCGGCGTTCCTCGAGCACTGGATGGAGGAAGAGCGGCTGCACTTCCGGCTGGAGGAGGAGGTGCTCCTGCCCGCATACGCCGCCTATGGGGATCCTGACCATCCCGCGGTCGTCCGGACCCTGGTCGATCACGTCCGGATCCGGCGCGATGTCGAGCGGCTGGCCGTGGGTGTCGACGCTGAGCTCCTGCACGAGATCGGACGCCGCCTCGCCGATCACGTCAGGCTCGAGGAGAACGAGTTGTTTCCGCTGGTCGAGCAGACGCTGCCCGAGCCGGCGCTGACCGCCCTCGGGGAACGCCTCCGCGACCACGACGCGTGACGAACGGCCCGCCCGACGCAAACACCTCGCAGGACGAGGGTTGGGAAGAACTAGGACATAGTCAGAGTTTCTTCCCAAGCCCCGAGCGGACGCCGTAGAAAGACCCCGCGAGGTCCTCACAACTAGAAAGACCCCGCCGGGGCGGGGTCTTTCCGTAGGAGGCCTGTAAGCCGGATCCTGTCGAGAGCAGCCATCCATCTGAGCGGCCTACCCGGACCTTGGCGGGTCACCTGCGAACGGTCCTGCTTGGCCTAGCATCGGGTGGGGTTTACCTCGGCCGCCGCGTCACCGCGACGCCGGTGCGCTCTTACCGCACCATTTCACCCTTACCGGCCTGGAGCTCTGCAGCGGCCCCAGGCTTAGGCGGTGTCGTTTCTGTGGCACTTTCCCGCGGGTTTCCCCGGGTCGGTGTTACCGACCACCCTTCCCTGTGATGTCCGGACTTTCCTCGAAGGCTCATCACCTCCGCGACTGCTCAGCCTCCAAGGTGAAGCATAGCCTCGCGAGACCGCCTCGCGTGCACGCGCGCACCCGCGCGAGTCCGCCCACCGGCCCACCCGTGCGCCGCGGCCACCCCGGGGCAACCAAGCCGGCGTCCACCCCATCCCAGCCCACCCCAGGCGACCGCGGGCCGTGCGCCGTCTCACCCGACGCGACCGCAGCGCGACTCCCGGGCTACTAGCGCAGAACCGACCCGCAGCTCGCGCAGCGACCCCCGGCCGCCCGCGCATGAGCCGCGTACTCCGGCTTCATCTCCGCCCCGCACACCGGGCAGGCCACGGTCTGATCCGCATCGAGTGCCTCCCACAGGGCGGCGATCAGCTCGTCCAGCGTGCCCTCGTCGCGCAACGGATCCCGCGGCAACGGCGGCGCCATGACCGCGCTCGCGCTCACGTCAGACTCCTCATCACACCGACGACCCGGCCCAGGACCCGCACTTCGCGGCTGCGGATTGGCTCCATCGCGTCGTTCTCCGGCTGCAGCCGCACGTGGTCGGCTTCCTGGAAGAACCGCTTCACGGTTGCCTCCTCCCCCACCAGTGCGACCACGATCTCGCCATCCTGCGCGGTGTCCTGTGGGCGTACCACGACCAGATCGCCCTCGAGGATTCCCGCGTCCTTCATCGACTCGCCCCGCACGCGAAGTAGGTATTCGCCCTCGGTCCCGCCGGCGACGGCCGGTGTCTGCACGTAGTCCTCGATGTTCTCCTCGGCCAGGATCGGCTGACCGGCCGCCACCTGCCCGACCAGCGGCAGACCGGGCCGCACGAGGCTTCGCACGCCGGCGGCGGCCTTGTCCAGCAACTCGATCGCCCGCGGCTTCGACGGATCGCGCCGGAGCAGCCCGATCCGCTCCAGATTCGCCAGGTGGGCGTGGACCGTCGATGACGAGGCCAGACCAACCGCCTTGCCGATGTCCCGCACGGTCGGGGGATAGCCGTACTTCGCCGAGTAGCGCTTGATGAAGTCGAAGATCTCTTGCTGGCGTTTGGTCAGATCCATCAGTCCGCTCCTTGCTCGTTTCGCTCGGCGATCCAGAGACAGTCGAACATGTGTTCGGAACTGTAGCGCGGCCTCAGGACGGACTCAATCGGCAGCGCGCGTCAACCCCGCCCGGTCCCTTCAGCGGCGCCGGCCCCCGGGCCGAGAAGCCCTGCAAAGGACGATGCCGGGCTATACTGGCCGCCGCCAGCGCCTGTGGCGGAATTGGTAGACGCGCAAGGTTGAGGGCCTTGTGGACTTTATGGTCCGTGGAGGTTCGAGTCCTCTCGGGCGCACTG
>DATFDC010000312.1:0-4906 GCA_035252415.1 Solirubrobacteraceae bacterium | reverse complement strand
GGCCCCGGGTGAGGTCGACCAGTTGCTCGCGCGCCTCGTCGGCGCTCTTGAACGCGTGCGTGGCGCCAAGGCGCCTGGCCATGTCGAGCTTGAGCGGATTGGGGTCGATCGCGACCACCCGGGTCGCCCCGGCGTAGCGCGCACCCTGCACGGCGTTGATGCCCACGCCGCCCACGCCCAGCACCACCACCGTCTCGCCGGCCCGAGTCTCGCCGGCCCGCACGGCCGAGCACCAGCCGGTGGTCACGCCGCATCCGACCAGGCAGGCCACCTCGAAGGGGATGTCCTCGTCGATCTTCACGCACGAGTACTCCGACACCACGGTGTGGTCGGAGAACGTGCCGAGCGCGCAGAACCCGCCGAAGTCCTCGCCGTTCTTGTGAAAGCGGAACGTCTCGTCCTGCAGGCAGCCCACGCCGGCGTACAGGCCGCGGTCACACAGGTTCTGGTGACCGGTCGAGCAGTAGCGGCACTTGCCGCAGGCCGGGATGTAGGAGGTGACCACGTGGTCGCCGGGCTGCACGCGGGTGACGCCGGGCCCGACCGCCTCGACGATGCCCGCGCCCTCGTGCCCGCCGACCAGCGGGAAGCGGATGTGACTGCCGCCCTCGCGGCGGATGTGCTCGTCGGAGTGACACAGGCCGGCCGCCTTGTAACGGATCAGCACCTCGTACTCCTTGGGCGGATCGAGGTCGAGTTCGGTGATCTCCCAGTCCGTGCCGGGTGTGTGCAGCACGGCCGCTCGCGTAGTCATGTTCGCCATTAGCGCTCTCTCCTCGGTAGTTCAGGCCACCTGCGGTACCACCTCGGCGCCGATCAGGCGCAGGTGGTCGAGGTCGTCGATGTCGAAAATGTGCAGGTACACGATCTCGCAGCCCTGGTTGCCCAGGTCCTGCAGGGCGGCGGTCACCTCGGACGGGGTGCCGACCACCCCGTTGGCCAGCATCCGCTCGCCGGGCGCGCCGAGCCGCGCGAGCCGCTGCTGCGCCTCCTTCTTTGTCGCGCCGCAGATCACCTGGTAGGTCGCGGACAGGCGCAGGGTGGCCGGATCGCGCCCGATCTCCTCGCAGATTTTCTTCACGTTCTCGAACCGCTCACGGCTTCCCTTGCCACCGCCGCTGTTGAACTCGTCGGCGTAGCGGGCGGCCATCAGCGGGGTGCGGCGCGGCCCGGTACCGCCGATCACGATCTCCGGACGGGGCTTCTGCACGAGCGCGGGGAAGTTCGTGCACTCCTCGAGCTGCCAGAACTTGCCGTCGAAGTTGAACGTCTGCCCGGGCGGGGTCTCCCACAGCCCGTGGATGATCTGCATGGCCTCGTTCAGGCGGTCAAAGCGCTCCCCGATCGGCGGGAACGGGATGCCGAACGCCTGATGCTCGCGCTCGTACCAGCCGGTCCCGATCCCCAGGATGATCCGCCCGCCCGACATCTGGTCCACGCTCGCCACCGCGATGGCCAGGTTCGCCGGGTTGCGGTACGTGCCGGCGGTCATCAGCGTGCCGAGCTTGACCGTGCTGGTCTCGCGGGCCAGGCCGCCGAGGGTCGTCCACGAATCGGTCGGCAGATACTCGGCGTCGGTCGCGTCGATGCCCAGGTAGTGGTCCGAGCGGAAGAACGCGTCGAAGCCCGCCTCCTCGGTGGCCTTGGCCATCGCCACGATGCGGTCGTACGTAGCGCCGTGGCGCGGTTCCATGAGAACGCGTACCTTCATGCGGTCTTCTCCTCGGGTCGTGGCAGCGGGAACGGGGCGGGTCCGCCTCCGTCGAGGGGCAGCACCTGGCCGGTCACGAACTCGGCACCGTCGCTGGCCAGGTAGCGCACGGCGGCCGCGACGTCATCGGGGCGGCCGACCCGTCCCACCGGCAGGCGGCGGCCGCGCTGCTCCATCTCGGCGCGGACATCGAGGTCGGGATCGAGGCTGAGGACCGACCGGCTGGTGTCGAGCGCGCCGGGCGCGATCGCGTTGACTGTGATGCCGAAGGCGGCCACGTCCATGCTCAGGGCGCGGGTGAGACCGATGATGCCGGCCTTGGACGCCGAATAGGGCGTTGATCTCGGCGCGGCGATCACGCCGGCCATCGAGGAGACGTTGATGATCCGCCCCCATCGCTGCGCGCGCATGGCCGGGATCGCGGCCCGGCACATCAGCCAGGCGCCGCGCAGGTTGATCCGGATCACCTCGTCGAACACCTCGACCGGGATCTCGTCGATCACGTCGCGGTCGAGGCCCTGGGGCGCCGCGGCGTTGTTGACCAGGATGTCGAGCCGGCCGAACTGCCGGACCGCCGAGTCGATCATGGCCTGGGAGTCGCGCTCGTCGCCGATGTCGCCGAGCACGGGCATCGCCCGGCCCCCGGCCGCCTCGATCTCGGCGACCAGCGTGTCGAGGCCCTGCCACTGCGGCGGTTGTTCTGAGCCCACGACTTCCTGCCGGCGATTGGGCACGCCGGTCGCGCGGCGATCGGCCACCACGACCGCGGCGCCGTCGACGGCCAGCGCGCGGGCGACCGCCTGGCCGCTGCCGTCGGGCTTGCCGCAGCCCGTGATCAGTGCCACCCGCTCGCTCACGACGACGCTCCCGCGCGCGCGACTCCAGGGTATGGGGCGCGTGGCGGTCCGCCTCCGTCCACGCTCAGCACCTGGCCCGAGATCCACCGGGCCTGGTCTGAGGCCAGGAACAGGACCGCGGCAGCCGCATCCCAGCAGTCGCCCTCGGTCTGGAGCGCCGACATCTTGCGTCGCGGCTCGCGCGCTTCGGCGGGCAGGTTCTCGGCCACGCCGGCCGTCCACAGCGCACCGAGCTCGACCGCGTTGATGCGGATACCGCGCTCGCCGAGCAGGTACGCGGCTCCGCCGGTCAGCGACTCGAGCGCGGCCTTGCCGAGCCCGTACACCGTGCCGGCGCGCCGGGCCGCGACCGAGGCGATGTTGACAATCGCGCCCCCGGTGGCCATGACGTCGGCCGCGTGGCGGGTCATCTGCCAGGCCGACTTCAGGTTCAGCGTGAGCAGCTCATCGAACTGCGCGGGCTCGACGTCGAACAGCCCGGCCGGGCTCCAGGCCGCGACGTTGTTGACCAGCGTGTCGAGCCCGCCGAGCGCATCCCGTGCGTCGGCGACTGCTCGCGCACATTCCTCGTCAACCGAGACGTCGGCGAGCACGATCACGGCGCGGCCGCCGGCGCGCTCGATCTGGGAGACCGTGCGCTCGGCTGCCTGTGTGTCGCGGTCGAGGACGGCAACACTCGCACCGTGTCGCGCGAGAAGGCGGGAGATGGCCCACCCGACCGTCCCCGGACCACCGTCGCGCCCGCCGCCGCCCGTGACGAGTGCCTTGCGTCCGCGCATCCACTCCGCGCTCAATGGAGCGTCGACGTCGACTCTCATTCGGGATAGTGCAAATCGATCGCCTCGGTCGGCACCGCGAGCGACTTGCCGAGGATCGCCCGCATCACATCCGGGGGCGCCAGGCAGTCCTCGCACGCCTCGGGCGTGGCCTCGATCCGTACCACCACGCGCTCCCCTTCCTCCTCGGCCGCGAGGTCGTAGCCGTCGGCGGCCAGCATGTCCCGCACGTCCTTCAGTCCCTGCTCGCTGAACATCTAGTCTCCCTTCGCGGCTGTCAGCGCCGCCGTCTCGATCGCCACGGATGTGTTCGACCACTCGCCGAACACGCGAAAGACCATCGAGATCGCCGCGTTGCGCGCGCCGGCGACGACGATCGGAATGTCCTTGGGCGCGGTGAAGTACGGCGTGAACGTGTCGGCCGGCGCGCGTTCGGTTTCGCTCGCCGAACGTGCGCCCGGTCCGCCCTCGGACACGCCGTCCTTCCCGGCGCGGCGCAGGTCGGCTTCGGTGCGCCCGACGTGCTCGATGAACCAGGCCTTGACGTCGGCCTTGGACATGCCCGCATTGGAGAGCATCTGGGCGTGCTCGGGGCAGAACACCACGCCGGCCGACTGGCCGCGGAAGATCAGTGACCCGGTCCGCGACAGCGTGTCGGCGAAGTCGTTCAGCAGTTGCTCGTGGTCCTGGGTGTGGCGGTTGTCAACGAACTCATAGGTGCGCGTGAGCGTGGCCGACACCGCGTTGGTCCCCGGCTCGAGCCCGGTCTCGGTGGCCAGCGCCTCCCACGGGCTCTCCTCCTCGTTCTCGCCGAAGCAGATCGCCCAGCGCCCGGGGATGCCCTGGGTGGTCTGATCGAACACGTGGGGGACGACCCCGAACGCGTTGCGCAGCATCAGGCCGAGCGCGCGCGGGATCGTCGCGTTGGGCCGGAAGCCCGCGGCGAAGATGCCGCCGGTCGAGTTGAGCCCGAGCTCTGAGCGGATCGGCCCGTTGATCACGATCAGCGGCGCCGGGCCGCTGGTCGACTGCCAGCCGCCGCCCTTGGCCGCCCGGTCGCGCATCACCGCGTCCCAGGCGGCGAGCACGATCGGGAAGTACTCGGGCAGGCAGCCGGCCATCGCGGCGTTGATCGCCGCGGTCCTGACCGTGCACTCCCGATCCAGGTGGTCCATCCGCCACAGCACTTCGTCGGGCTCGCGGGTGGTCGTCGCGAGGAACCGCTCGAGCAGCGCTTCCGACGCCGGCACGACCGGCAGCCCGTCGGTCCAGTCGTGCTCGTAGCAGTACTCGATGGCCTCGCGAGCGAGGTCTGGATCGGGCTGGTCTGTCATCCCGTGAGCAGCCTCGCCACGTGGTCGGCGACGTTTTCGGCCCTCTCGCGAACCTGCTCGGGGGTCAGCCCGGCGACTGGGTGAGGCGTGGTCAGGTACTCGTAACCGGGTGCGCCCTGGACGCCGGCCATCGCGTCGCCGGTCGCCCGGAATGCGTCGGAGCAGATCACCGCCGCCGGCCTGCCGTTCCGTTCGAAGAGAATTCCGTCGGCGACCGCCGACGCGCTG
>DATFDC010000311.1:0-3472 GCA_035252415.1 Solirubrobacteraceae bacterium | reverse complement strand
GGTGAACTCGTCGCCGACCTCGACCTCCTTGGTCATCGAGCGGATCCGCTCGACCAGCGCGTCGCCGCGCTCGCGGTCGGCCGCGTAGACCAGGACCATGCCCTCGTCGTTGACGTCGATCTGGGACTCGAACTCCTCCTGGAGCGCGCGAATGGTCTCGCCGCCCTTGCCGATCAGCAGGCCGATCTTCTCCGGGTCGATCTGCACCGAGGAGATGCCCGGCGCGTACTTGGAGAGCTCCGAGCGCGGAGCGTCGATCACCTTGGCCATCTCGCCGAGGATGAACGTCCGGGCCGTCTTGGCCTGGGTGAGCGCGTCGCGCATGATCTCGAACGTCACGCCGGTGATCTTGATGTCCATCTGGAGCGCGGTGATCCCGTTCTCGGTGCCGGCGACCTTGAAGTCCATGTCGCCCAGGTGGTCCTCGACGCCCGCGATGTCGGTGAGGACGATGTAGTCGTCACCCTCCTTGATCAGGCCCATCGCGATGCCGGCGACGGGGCGCGGAAGCGGCACGCCGGCGTCCATGAGGGACAGGGATGAGCCGCAGACGGACGCCATGCTCGACGACCCGTTGGACTCCAGGATGTCCGACACGACGCGGATCGTGTACGGGAACGCCTCCTGGCTCGGGATCATCGGCACGAGCGCTCGCTCGGCCAGCGCCCCATGCCCGATGTCGCGGCGCTTGGGGCCGCGCATCGGCCCGGCCTCGCCGACCGAGAAGCCGGGGAAGTTGTAGTGGTGGAAGTAGCGCTTGGCGGTCTCCAGGCCGAGCGTGTCGAGCCGCATCTCCTCGCGGGTCGTGCCCAGGGCGACGACCGACAGCGCCTGGGTCTGGCCTCTGGTGAAGAGGGCGGACCCGTGGGCGCGCGGTGAGACGCTGACCTCAATGCTGATCGGCCGGATCTCGTCGGAGGTGCGACCGTCGGGACGCTTCTTCTGGACCGCGATGCGCTCGCGGATCAGCGTCTTCTCGAGCTTGTCGAACGCGCGCTGGGCGTTCGCACGGTATTCGGCGTAGGTCTCGGCCTCGGGGTCGCCCGAGTACTGCGTGAGCACCTGCTCCTCGACCGCCTTGCAGGCGTCCTGGCGCTCGAGCTTGTCGACCACCTGCGTGGCCGCGTCGAGCGCGTCGCCATGCGAGGCCTTGATCTGGTCGTAGAGCTCCTGGCTGACCTCGGGGATCTCGACGACGGTCTTCTCCTTGCCGGCACGCTCGGCGAGCTCGCGCTGGAGCGCGCACAGCTTCTTGATCTCGCCGTGGGCGATGTCGAGCGCGTCGAGGATCTCGGCCTCGGGGATCTCGTTGGCGCCGGCCTCGACCATCAGGATCGCCTCGTCGGTGCCGGCCACGATCAGGTCGAGGTCGGTGTTGTCGACCAGGTCCTCCTCTGACGGGTTGACCACGAAGTTGCCGTCGACCTTGCCGATCCGCACCGCGCCGACCGGCGTCGGGAACGGGATGTTGGACACCATCAGGGCGGCCGAGGCACCGTTCATGGCGAGGATCTCGTATGGGTTGACGTGGTCGACGCTGATCGGCAGCGCGACCAGCTGGGTCTCATAGCGCCAGCCCTTGGGGAACAGCGGACGGATCGGCCGGTCGATCATGCGGGCAGTCAGCGTGGCCTTCTCCCCCGCGCGTCCCTCGCGCTTAAAGAAAGAGCCGGGAATCTTCCCGGCCGCGTACATCCGCTCCTCGACGTCGACCGTCAGCGGCAGAAAGTCCACGTCGCGCAGATTGCCGGCGGTGGCGGTACAGAGGACCATGGTGTCGCCCGCACGGACGACGACGGCGCCGGAGGCCTGCTTGGCCAGCTTGCCGGTCTCGAACGAGATCTCCTTCCCCTCGATCTCGACGGACACGCGCGTAACGGCGTCAGACATATTCAGTTCCCTTCCTGCTCCGCCCTTCGGTCGGCGGAGTGCTTCTCGTTCTCATCGTTTATTTCCGAACGCTCGTGATGGTAGCGGCGCGTGGTGGAGGCGTGTGCCTCTGGGCGCCCTGTGCGCCGGCGTGCGGAGCCTCCGGAGCGGGCGCGGAGTGCAAAACGCCCAGAAGTCCCCATCGCACAATCGATTCCGGGCGATCAGCATCCCAGACGTGCACATCTTCCGACAGCGGTTCGGTGGGGGTCGCTTCGGGGCCTCGTGCACGACCGCCGTGCGCTCGTGCCGCACGTTCACAAGAAAATAACCGGACCGGTCGGTCCGGTTGTGTTACTCTAACCGGACCGCGCAGTCCACATTACCACTTCAGGGCCCCTATCGCCCAGCACACGCCGCCCTCCAGGAGCCGCTCGATGACCGTTTACGCCCCCTCCGCCCCGCCCACATCCCGCGCCGGCAGCCGCTGGCTGATCCTGGTGATCGCCTGCCTGGCCCAGTTCATGGTCGTGCTCGACGCGACGATCGTGAACGTGGCGCTGCCGTCGATCCAGCACGGCCTGCACTTCTCTCCCTCGAGCCTGCAGTGGGTCGTCAACGCGTACACGCTGACCTTCGGCGGCTTCCTGCTGCTGGGCGGCCGCGCCGGTGACCTGATCGGCCGCAAGCGCCTGTTCATGGCCGGCGTGGCGCTGTTCTCGGCGGCCTCGCTGCTCAACGGCCTGGCGCAAAGCTCGGGCATGCTGATCGTCGGCCGGGGCCTCCAGGGTCTCGGTGGCGCGCTGCTCTCACCGGCCGCGCTGTCGATCATCACGACCACGTTCACCGAGCAGGGCGAGCGGACCAAGGCGCTCGGCGTGTGGAGCGCAATCGCCGCCGGCGGTGGCGCGGTTGGCCTGATCCTCGGTGGCGCGCTCACCCAACTCGCGTCGTGGGAGTGGATCTTCATCGTGAACGTCCCCGTGGGCATCGCCACGCTGCTGGCCACCCTGCGCTACGTCCCCGAGTCTCGCGCCGATATGGAGCACCGCACGTTCGACCTGGCCGGCGCGGTCACCGTCACCGGCGGCCTGGTCGTCCTGGTCTACGCGATCGTCAAGGCCCAGTCGTTCGGCTGGGGCTCGGCGCGCACAGTGGGGCTGATCGCGGCCTCGCTGGTCCTGCTCGCGGCGTTCGTGGCCATCGAGCGCCGAAGCAAGGCTCCGCTCATCCGCTTGAGCATCTTCCGCGTCAAGACGCTGACGGTGGCCAACGTGGTGCTGCTCCTGGTCGCCTCCGGCCTGTTCGGAATGTTCTTCTTCGCCTCGCTGTACGTGCAGGAGATCCTCGGTTACAGCCCGCTGCGGGCCGGACTGGCCTTCCTCCCGGTGACCGGCGGGATCGTGGTCGGCGCCGGCATCGCCCAGCAGCTGATCCGGCGGGCCGGGGTCCGGAACGTGTCCCTGGTCGGCGTCGGGATGGCCACGGTCGGGCTCGTGCTGTTGGCCGGCGTTCCGGTGCACGGCACCTATGCCGGCGATCTGCTTCCGGGGCTCGTGGTGATGAGCATCGGGATGGGCCTGACCTTCGTCCCGATCACGCT
>DATFDC010000310.1:0-6112 GCA_035252415.1 Solirubrobacteraceae bacterium | reverse complement strand
CGCCGCGGCCGGTCTGGCCGCGGCGCGCGACGCAGACCTCCACCTGGTGGAGTCCTACTGGCCGGTGCTCACGGACCGCCGGGACATCGACGATCGACTCAATGCCGCGGCCGAGGACCTGCGGGCGCAAGGACTCAACGTCAGCACGCACGTGATCGGAGGCGACACCGTGGACGCCGTGATCGACGTGGCCGAGCGCAGCGATGCCGCCCTGATCGTGATCGACCCGCGGGCGGCCAGCCCGATCACGCCGTGGCGCGCGTACTCACTACCCGCGAGGGTGTGCGCACGCGCGCCATGCGACGTGTTGCTCGCCAGGTGAACTGAAGCTGGCGGCGGCGACGCCTTACGCGGCTTCGCCGAGGCCTTCGAGCTCGGCCGTGGCGGCCAGCCGCCGGAGGCCCTGCTCCTCGAGCTGACGGGCCCGCTCGGCGGTGATGCCGAGCTCCGACCCCGCCTGCCGTAGGGTCCGGGGCTCCTCGCCGGCCAGGCCGAAGCGCAGCCGGATCACGCTCTGCTCGGCCGCCGGCAGACGCCGCACGGCCTCGTTGACGCGCTGGTCACGCTCGGTCACCGCCACCTCTTCGAGCGGCTCGGGCCGTTCTGAGGCCAGCAGGTCGCCCAGCGCGGTCTCGCCGTCCTCGCTGACCGGCTGATCGAGGCTGGTCATCGCCCGGCTGAGCTCGCGCAGCTCGGAGATGTCTTCGAGCGGCAGCTCCGCCACCGCCGCGATCTCCTCGTCGGTCGGCTCACGCCCGAGCTTGGTGCTGAGGTCCGCCTCGATCTTGCGCACCTTGACCTGCCGCTGCGATACGTGCACCGGCACCCGGATCGTCCGGCCGTGGTTCTGGAGCCCGCGCTGGATGGCCTGACGGATCCACAGCGTCCCGTAAGTCGAGAACTTGAACCCGCGCCGCCAGTCGAACTTCTCCACCGCCCGGATCAGACCCAGCATGCCCTCCTGGACCAGGTCCTCCATCGGGAGGCCGTGGCCCTGGTAGCGCCGCGCCTGCGACACGACCAGCCGGAGGTTGGCGTTGATCATCCGCTCCTTGGCCTCGAGGTCACCGCGCTCGATCCGCTTGGCCAGCTCGATCTCCTCCGCCGCGGTCAGCAGCGGATGAACGCGAGCCCGCCGGAGGAACAACTCGAGCGACTCGACCACTCCGCCGCTCCGCTCCTCCTCGGCACTCGCCCGCAGCTCCATCCCGGTGTCCACAGGGGCTCCGGCATGGGTACGACCCCGTCGGGTCTGGCGACGGTTCCCGCTACCGGCACGCTTGGTGCCGGTGGTCCGGACCCGCCGAGCGGTGCCATGCTTGTCGGCTCGCTGGGGGGCGCCGGGCCGACGATCTACATCAAAATTGTCCAATTCAATCCTCGTGTCGTCCATAGTTCGATACGGATCGAATTATAGCATTTGTTCGACGTTTGTCGAACCAGTGGCTAGGTCTTCGATCTCAGCGTGTGTCACGTAGATATGGACTCCAAAGCCGGCCAATTGTTTCTCCGTTAGCGCCAGTTCTTCTGGATTCCTTACCTTTCGGGCAGGCAGAGCGGCGATGCGAGCACGCGCGGGCAGTTGCTCGACAGATCGAGCGCGCGTTTTATGGGATCCCGCCCGCCCGCAAGGTGTTCGCCACTCGCTTGCATGATCGAGATACGTGCCCGCTAGAAGCACGTCACACGCCCTGCCTCATCGAATGTCCGAGACTGCCCACGGATCCCGGTCCCAAACCTCCACGTATGTTCGATCGGTTTCCGGAGCGCGGCTTCGGGTAGCGCTTGATCTCGATGCCTGTCGACGCGATCACCCGCGAGGCCAAGGACGCCTTCGCCACCTACGCCGAGCCCCAGGAGCGTCCCCCGTTCCGCACGTATGCCGCGCTGACCGCGGTGTTCAACGCCGCGTTCGGCGGGGCCCTGGTGGCCGCGCGGCGCTCGGACCGGCTGCCCGAGAACGTCGCCACCCGGGACGTCCTGCTGATCGGCACCGCCAGCCACAAGCTCTCGCGCCTGATCGCCAAGGACAAGGTCACGACGTTCCTGCGTGCCCCGTTCACCGAGTACCAGGGCCGCGGCGGACCGGCCGAGGTCGAGGAGAGCTCGCGCGAGGGCGAGGTGCGAGGGGCCATCGGCGAGCTCCTGATCTGCCCCTACTGCCTCGGGCTCTGGAGCGCCGGCGCGTTCCACGTCGGGCTGCTGTTCGCGCCCCGCGCCACCCGCGTAGTCGCCTCCACGCTGACCGCGCTGACCCTCTCGGACTTCCTCCAGATCGCCTACAAGGCGGCGGAGAACCGCGGTCTCGGCGGGTCATAGCGGTTTTTGGGGCCGCGCAAGCGCGGCATCCATGGGGCCGGGGCAGGGCCCGTCCGGACCCGTCGCGAGCACCCCCGCCCGTAAGCTCCAGCCCATGCGGTACGTGATCGTGGGCGGTGGCATCCTTGGGCTGGCGACCGCCCGCCAGCTCGCCACCGGCGGCGACAACGATGTCGTCGTGCTCGAGAAGGAGCGCGCGATCGCCGGCCACCAGACCTCGCACAACAGCGGCGTGGTCCACGCCGGGATCTACTACGCCCCCGGCTCGCTCAAGGCCCGGCTGTGCCGGCGGGGGCTGGGCCTGCTGCGCGACTTCTGCACCGAGCACGATCTGCCCTACGACGCCTGCGGCAAGGTCGTCGTCGCGACCACCGACAGAGAGGTTGAGCCGCTGAAGCGTCTCGCCGAGCGCGCCGAGACCAACGGCGTCCCCGGCCTCAGATGGTTGGAGCAGAGCGAGCTCACGACCGTCGAACCCAACGTGCGCGGTGTGGCCGGGCTGCACTCGCCGGAGACCGCGATCGCCGACTTCGCCGCGGTGGCCCGCGCGTTCGCCGGCCAGATCGCCGCCGCGGGCGGCGAGGTCCGCACCGGTGCCGGGGTCGCACGCGTCACCCACGAGGCGACCGTCGAACTCAGAGACGGATCGAATCTGAAGGCCGACCGGGTCATCGTGTGCGCCGGCCTCGAAGCCGACCGGCTGGCCATCGCCTCCGGCGAGCCGGCCGAGCCGCGGATCGTTCCGTTCCGCGGCGAGTACTGGCAGCTTCGCCCCGAGCGCGCCCACCTGGTGCGCGGGCTGATCTACCCGGTGCCCGATCCGGCCCTGCCGTTCCTGGGCGTCCACCTCACCCGCAAGATCGACGGCGCGGTCCTGCTCGGACCGAACGCGATCCTGTCCACGGCACGCGACGCCTACGAGCGCCGCCGCTTCGACGCGCACGACGTCTACGACGCGATCACGTGGCCCGGCACGATCAGGATGCTCCGCCGCCACTGGCGCGCCGGAGTGGGCGAGCTGGTTCGCTCGGCGTCCAAGCGCCAGTTCGTCCGCGAAGTCGCCCGGTACGTCCCGGCGATCACCCCGGGCGACGTCCTCCCCGCTCTGGCCGGCGTCCGGGCCCAGGCCATCGACCGCGACGGGTCGCTGGTCGACGACTTCCGCCTCGGGGTGAACGGCCGGGTGGCCTGGGTGCGCAACGCGCCGTCCCCCGCCGCGACCTCCTGCCTGGCCATCGCCGAGGAGCTTCTCACCCGCGCCGCCTGACCAACCCGTAGTTCCCCGCAGTCGACCCGGAGAACTACGGGCTAAGGGTTTCGGACAACTACGTCGATAAGAGAGCATGCTCTCCGATCGCGAGGCGCTGACCCGGGCCAGCCACGAGCTCCGCACCCCGCTCCAGGCGATCCTCGGGTTCGGCCAGCTGCTGGCCCTCGACCCGCTCAGCGAGTCCCAGCGCCACAGCGTCGAGCAGATCATCGCCGGCGGACGCCACCTGCTGACGCTGATCGAGGATCTGCTCGATCTCTCGCGCGTGGGTCAGCTGGCGGTCGGCCCGGTCGACCTTCGCGAGGAGATCGCCCACGCCATCGCGCTGTGCCGGCCGCTGGCCACCGAGCGCTCGCTGACCGTGACCCTCGAGCTCCCTGAGGAGCCGCTCGACGCGCTGGCCGACGAGCGCCGGCTCAAGCAGATCCTGCTCAACCTGATTTCGAACGCGATCAAGTACAACCGCCCGGGCGGCACCCTGACCATCCGCGCGACCACCGAGGACCAGGACGTCCGGATCGAGGTGATCGACACCGGCCAGGGCCTCAGCCATGCCGAGCTCGGCCGGCTGTTCGTGCCGTTCGAGCGACTCGACGCCGCACGCCGCGGGATCGATGGCAACGGGCTCGGGCTCGCGGTCTCCAGGACGCTGGCCCAGGCGATGGGCGGGACGATCGAGGCCGCCTCGACCCCCGGCGAGGGATCGGTGTTCAGCCTCCGTCTGCCGCTAGTGACCTGGCAGGTGGAAGATGTCGAGCGTCCCGCTGGTCGCGTGGTCGTTGGCGTTGCCCACCGGGAGGATGACCCGGCCGCCGACCACGATCGGGCTGTTCCAATGGCCGCTGCCTGCGGGTAGCGACGCTAGACGGTGCCCGCTCCGCGGCAGGTAGATGTCGAGCGCGCCGCTGGGGTCGAACACGTACAGCAGCCCACCGGCGATCACCGGACTGGTGCCGCCGCTCCCGGCCTTCCAGGCCACCCGCAGGCGCGGGTGAGCCGCCCCTCCGGTGAGCACGTAGCCCCACGTCCCGGAGCCGTCGGCCACGAACACCCAGATGCGGCCGCCTCCTGACCAGACCGCCGGCGCCGTGAACACCTGATCGCCGCCGGGGCTCGAGAGCTGCTGGATCTCCCCGCCCGTGCGGGCGCTCGGTCCGCCGGTCGTGCCGTTGAGCCGGTCGAGATCGAGCAGGTCGAGCACGCCGGCCTTGCCGCCCTGGACGGCCAGCCGGCGCCCGTGGTAGGACGGCAGCACGGCCGGCGACGTGCTCCCCACGTCCGTGTCGTTCGCGTTCAACTGCGCCTGGTTGGTCGGAGTCCAGTTGTGGAGCAGCTGCTTGCCGTCCGGGCTCAGCTCGAGCACGCTGTCGCCCCAGTCGGTCGAGCCGTTGAACGGTGCGTTACCGGTCGCGAAGAGGATCCGGCGCGTGCCGGGCTCGATCACCGCCGCGTTGCGGCCCCAGATCGCCGAATCGCTGGCCGGGCACGTCCGCGGCACGATCAGCTCGTGCCGATCCGAGCACAGCGAGTTCCACACCGCGGTGATCCGGCCGGAGGACCGGTCGACCATCACCAGGTGGCCCTGGTAGGGCGGCGCGTCCCCGATGTACCCATCGGTGACCACCACCACCGAGCTCCCGCTGATGTTGAGCGGCGACGCGATCTTCTCGTGGGTGGCGTCGCGCGTGACGCTGACCGGCCAGCCGCCCGCCCGGACTTCGTGGCCGCTGGCCACCGCCAGCTTGTGGATCACCCCGTCGGGCGAGGCCGCGTAGACGAACTTCCGGCCCGGGTCGGCGACCGGAGTGGCGTTGGTGATCTGGGCGCTGCCCTCATAGGAGTGGATGTCGTGCGGGGTGAATCTCCACAGGATCCGGCCGCTGCCCGGATCGACCGCGAGCGTGCGCCCGTAGGTCGTGGTCATGACGAGCACGTCGTGCCGGTGTCCCCGAACCACGATCCCGTGCAGCGCGATCGCCGAGGAGTCGACGGTCCCCGGGAGCTTCACCTTGCGCAGGCGCAGCGCCCCGACGTTGTGCGGTCCGAGGCCAACCGCGGACGGGCCGACGCCGCTGCGCTGCGCGTCGAAGTTGAAGCCGGGCCAGTCCGCGGCGGCGGGAATCTTGGTCTTGGCCAGCGTGGCGGCGGTCGGCACCGCGCTCGGGTCCACGCTTGCCGTGTGTCCCCCGCACCCGGCGAGCAGCACCGCGATCAACGCCCCCAACCCCAGCAGCGCGCGCCTCATGGCAGCTTTAGCCCCAGCGGGGGCGTGCCCGACCCGACGCCGGGCGGGAGCAGACTGTCGGCCGCGCTCCCGGCCGCCTGCACGGCCTGGGTGACCGCGGGCCCGGCCGGAGCCGGAAGCTGCTGGGTGACCGGCGTGACCACCTTGACGACCTGGTCGACCACGGTCGGCTGCGGCGACGGTCCGGGCTGCGGAGACGGTCCGGGCTGGGGAGACGGTGGCGGTGGAGCGGACCCCGACCCGACCGGGGCGGGACGAGACGGAGGCGGCGTCCGTAC
>DATFDC010000309.1:0-2583 GCA_035252415.1 Solirubrobacteraceae bacterium | reverse complement strand
CGACCTGCACCGCAACATCGAGCGCCTCGCGCCGCGCTTCGACGGCCGGCTGCGCGTCGCCGCGGTCGATCGGCGCAATGGACGGCGGGTCGTGTTCGGCAGCCCGGGATCGCCCCGGGCCAGCGTCCCGGACGCGGTGGCCGCCTCGTGCACGGTGCCCTGGCTGTTCGAACCGGTCACGATCGGCGGCCGCGAGTACGTCGACGGCGGCATATGGAGCCCGACCAACCTCGACGCGGCGCCGGCCGGCCGCGACACGCACGTTCTGTGCCTGAACCCCACCGCGAGCATCCAGGGCTCGAACAGCCTGCTGACCGTCATACGCGGCGTTTCCCGCACGGCGGTCTCGGTCGAGGCGCTGGCCCTGCGCCGCCGGGGCGCCGCGGTCCAGATGCTCGCCCCGAGCCGGGATTGCGCCCAGGTCATGGGAACGAACTTCATGGACCGCGAGCCCCGCGGCCGGGTGCTGGCGGCCGGTTACCGGCAGGGTGTTGCGGTCGTCACGGCGTCCGCGCGGGTGACCCCGAGGCCGCCGCAGCCGTCACTGCCTCGGCCTCGGCCTTGAAGGCGCCGCCGTCAGGCGCCGCCGACCGATCCCCCATCCCGCGCCGGCGGAGCGCGTTCGACAGCGCGCGCACGTAGGCCTTGGCGCCCGCCTCGAGGATGTCGGTCGAGACGCCCTGACCGGAGCCGGTGATGCCACCCAACTCGACGACCACAGAGGTCTCACCGAGCGCGTCCTGGCCGCCGGTCACCGCATCGACCCGGAACTCGCGGAGCCGCGCATCGGCGCCGGTGGCCGCGTTGATCGCGCGGAAGATCGCGTCGACCGGGCCGTCGCCGGTGAACGAGCCGGTCAGCTCGTCACCGTCAGGCGTCCTGATCCCGACCGTGGCGTGCGGCGGCCGGCGGGTGGATGCCTCGACGTCGAACCACTCGAGTTGGTAGCCGGTCACCTCCTCGCGCAGCTCGTCGGTGACCAAAGCCTCGAGGTCCATCGCGGTGATCTGCTTCTTCTTGTCCGCGATCTCCTTGAAGCGCTTGAAGGCCGTGTTCAGGGCGTGTCCTTGAAGTTCGAATCCCAGCTCGGACAGCGCCTGCTGCAGGGCATGGCGGCCGGAGTGCTTGCCGAGCACGATCGAGTTCGCGTCGAGCCCGACGGTCGTCGCGTCCATGATCTCGTAGGTCGTCCGCTCCTTGAGCACGCCGTCTTGGTGGATGCCCGCCTCGTGGGCGAACGCGTTGCGTCCGACGATCGCCTTGTTCGGCTGCACCGGGTAGCCGGTCAGCCGCGAGACCAGCCGGGACGTCCGGGAGATCTCGGTGGTGTCGACGCCGGTGGTCAGGTCCAGGAGCGGGGCGCGCGTGTGCAGCACCATCACGATCTCCTCGAGCGAGGCGTTGCCGGCGCGCTCGCCGATCCCGTTGATCGCGCACTCGACCTGGCGGCATCCGGCCTGGATGCCGGCGAGCGAATTGGCCACGGCCAACCCCAGATCGTCGTGGCAGTGCGCCGAGACGGTGACGTCGCGCAGCCCCGGCACCAGTTCGTAGAGCCGGGTGAACATCGCCGCGTACTCCTCCGGCGTGGCGTACCCCACGGTGTCGGGAACGTTGATCGTCGTCGCCCCTTCCTCGAGCGCAGCCGCAATCACCTCGGCCATGAACTCGCGATCTGAGCGGAAGCCGTCCTCGGGCGAGAACTCCACGTCATCGGTGTACTGCTTGGCATGGGCCACGGCAGCGCGAGCCTGGCCGAGGACGTCCTCGCGCGTGGTCTGCAGCTTGTGGCGGATGTGCAGGTCGCTGGTGGCGATGAACGTGTGAATCCGGGCTCGCGGCGCGTCCCTGACCGCGTTCCAGGCCGCGTCGATGTCGGCGGCGTGGGTCCGGGCCAGGGCGGCGATGATCGGGCCTTCGACCGTGCGGGAGATCGCCTGCACGGCTTCGAAGTCCCCTGGGGAGGTGATCGGGAAGCCCGCCTCGATCACGTCGACGCCCAGACGGGCCAGTTGCTGCGCGATCTCGAGCTTCTCCTGGGTGTTCAGCGAGATGCCCGGCGACTGCTCGCCATCGCGCAGCGTCGTATCGAAGATCAGTACTCGGTTGGGGTCCTCGGGTCTGCTCATGTCACTCCTCGTGTGTCTCTCGAACTCGGGGAAATTCCCAAACCCACATACCGAAACTCATCGCGTTCGACTGGGAATTTCCCTCAAGAGAAGTCTTCGACTTCTCTCGGCTTCTTCTCGGTGCTGATCTCGCGGCTACGTGCGGCCGCCCACGCGCTATTCCCCCCGAGGGGGGAGGAGAAGAAGTCGAAGGTCGAGGCTGAGTGCCATGCGCTCGGACAAGCGTACCAGCCTCGGTTCGGCATGATCATGCGATGCGCAAGCTCGCATTGATCGTCAATCCCGTGGCCGGCGGGGGCCGTCCGGCGCGCGCGCTCCCCCAGGTGCAGGCCGAGCTGCGGGCCCGTGGGTTCGAGCAGCGCTTCGAGTACACCAAGAGCCTCGCGCACGCCCGCGAACTGGCCGTCGAGGCGACCGCGCGCGGCGAGGTGGCGGTGGCGTTCGGCGGCGACGG
>DATFDC010000308.1:0-2553 GCA_035252415.1 Solirubrobacteraceae bacterium | reverse complement strand
CTTCCCGTCGAACGCTTCGAGCTCGTGTTGGGCGGCGTCGGCGTCGACGGCGGTGTAGATCGGTTTCAGATCGCGGGCGACCTGCTCGCGCTCCCGGCGGGGTACGTATTTCAGTGAGTGGCGAATCAGGTGCGACTTATGCCGACGTCGGCATAAGTCACACTATGCCGACCCGCTCGTTATGCCGACTCGATTGGCTGAATCCTCTGGTGGTGGGCGGATCTGGCGGGTGGTGGTCGGCATAATCAGAGCGCTTCGAGGAAGGCGAGGAGCGTGTCGGGGGGCCGGTAGCGGCCGGGTTTGGCGTCGGGGGGCTTGGTCCTCGCCAGCGCTCGCTCTTTGAGGGCGAGGTCGGCGTGCAGGTAGATCTGGGTGGTGTCGACCTGTTCGTGCCCGAGCCACAGGGCGATCACGGTGGTGTCGACGCCGGCGTGCAGGAGTTGCATCGCGGCGGTGTGGCGGAGCGTGTGGAGCGTGATTCTCTTGTCGCGAAGACTCGGGCAGTGGCGCCTTGCTGTGTCCAGGTGTTTGGCGAGTCGGCGCTCGAGCCCGTCGCGGCTGAGCCGTCCGCCACGAGAGGTGGGGAACAATGGACTCTCGGGTTCCCCAGCGCGTTCGGCGAGCCAGACCCGCAGGACGGCGACGGTCGTGACGGTCAGCGGTGTGACCCTTTGCTTTCGGCCCTTCCCCCGACAGCTGACGTGCGCACCGGTGGCGAGGTGAACGTCACCGCATTTGAGCCCGGCCAGTTCGGAGGCACGGAGCCCGGTCTGGATCGCCGTGAGCAGCAGCGCGTGGTCGCGCCTGCCGGTCCAGGTCGACCGGTCGGGCGCTGCGAGCAGGGCGTCGATCTCGCTCGGATCCAGGAACGTGACAAGTGCGCGATCCGATCGTTTTGGAGGGATCGCGAGCACGCGTTGGATATCCGCGGCGTGCTCGGGGTGCCGGAGCGCTGCGTAGCGGTAGAGCGAGTGGATCGCCGCCAGGCGGGCGTTGCGGGTCTTGACGCTGTTGCCGCGCTCGGTTTCCAGGTGGGTCAGGAACGCGGCGATCAGTTCGGCGTTGAGGTCGGCGAGGTCAAGCTGGCAGGGCTGGCGGTGGAGCTGTTTGGCGGCGAAGGCGATCAGGAGTCTGAGCGTGTCGCGGTAGGCGGCGATCGTGTTCGGGCTGGCGCGCCGCTGCTCGATCAGCCGGTCGGTGAAGAACGCCTGCATGGTTGGCGCGAGCGTGCTCACGACGCACCGCCCTCGGAGCGCTCGAGGCGTTGGGCGGCGAGCCCGAGCAGTTCGGGAGCCGCGGTCAGATACCAGTAGGTGCTCTTGGGATGGACGTGCCCGAGGTAGGTAGAGAGCAGCGGCAGCCTCGGCTGAACCTCCAAGCCCTCCCGGTACCAGCCAAGCAGGGTGCGCACCGCAAAGGTATGGCGGACGTCGTGAATCCTGGGACGGCAGGCAGCCGAGCGCGCGAGAAGCCCGGCGCGGCGCCGGAGCTCGCGGAAGGTCGAGTGCACGTTGGTATAGAGCAGCCTGGTCCCGGCCGGGGAGATCAGGGCCGCGTCGCTGACCGGCTCCGGGCACAGACGATCGCGCCGCCGCACATATGAGCGCAGCGCATCTGTGGTCGAGGCGTGGACCGGCAGCTCCCGTGACTTGCCGAACTTTGTGTCGCGCACAGTCAGCACTCCGTGACGCAGGTCGAGGTCATCGCGATCGAGCCGAATCGCTTCGCCGACGCGCATGCCGGTGACCGACAGCAGCCCGATTAGCGTCCGGTAGGTCGCCTGGCGCAGCTCGCCGTGCAGCGCGCTGGTCGCGGCCATCAGCGCGAGGATCTCCTCCTGTGAGTACAGGTACGGGCTCGCCCTGTGGGCCCGGTTGGGCAGAAGGTCCGCCGGCGGCACCTGATGCGCATCGTCGAGCGCGTGCAGGTACTTGGCGAAGCCTCTGAGGACAGAGAGGCGGAACGCCCACCAATGACCGTCCTTGCCGACGGCGGGCAGCGTCGCCCAGCCAACCGCGTTCTCGATCGTGACCAGCTCGGCGCCGAGCGCGTTCAGGTACTCCAGGTACTGCAGCAACAGCTTCTCGGCCCGCTCGAGCTTGTATCCCAGCGCGCGGCGGATCTTCAGGTAGTCGGCTAGCTTGTCGTGGAGCGGGCTCACGACGCGCCTCCTGGCCACGGCAGCGCCAGCTCCCGGAGGCGATCCCGGTCGACCTTCGCGTAGATCGTGGTGGTCAGCTCGGTGCGGTGGCGCAACAGCTGACCGATCTCCGCAAGCGGCGCGCCGCGTCGCAACAGCTCGCTCGCGGCCGTGTGCCTCAGCCGGTGGGGGGCCACCTCACCCAACCCCGCGCGCCGGCCGGCAGCAACAACAACCTGGGTGACGCCCGCCGGCGTCAATGCCGCGCGCGGCGCCCGCATCCGCATGAACACCGCCCGCGTCTCAGCATCACGCGGGCGGCCATCACGCAGATACCCAGCGAGTGCCTCGCCGACATCGGCAGGCAACGGCAGCCGCTCAACCCGCGGCCCCTTGCCGCGCACCAGTAGCTA
>DATFDC010000307.1:0-4062 GCA_035252415.1 Solirubrobacteraceae bacterium | reverse complement strand
TGGTCAGCGCGTCCATCAGCGCCGAGAGCACCCGCACCACCTCGAGCGCGCGCAGACGCGCGGCATGCAGATCGCGCACGATCCCGGGCAGCCGGGCCGCCACGGCGGCCAGGTCCTCCGGACTGCCCGCGCGGGAGATCGAGCGGCGCGCTCCGAACCACGAGCGCGTGGGCGCGGCGAGCAGATCGGCGTCCTCGATCACCCCCATCAGCTGACCGCTCTCGGTGACCACCGGGGCGTGGCGGATGCCCCGCTCGAGCAGCTCGAACAGGACCTCGCCCCCGAGCCGGTCGGGCGTGACCGTGAACACCGGCGTGGTCATGACCGTGGAGACCGGGGCGCTCAACGGCAAGCCGGCGGCGACGATCTTGGTCCGGATGTCGCGGTCGGTGACGATCCCGAAGCCGCCCGCCCGCAGGTTGACGATCGCCGAGCCCGCGCCGGCCGCGGTCATCCGCCGAGCGATCTCCCGGATGCTCTCCATCGGCTCGCACAGCACGGTCGGTGCGCGCATCAGCCTGGTCACCGGCTGGCGGCTCGGGGCACCGGCGCTCACCTCGAGCTCGCGCTGCTTGACGCGCTCGAGCAGCGGGCGGGCCACGCTCACCGGGATCCGGTAGCACAGCGTGTCCTCGGCCGCGCGCGCCTCGAACCCCGGCGGCAGCCCGGACAGCATCGCGGCATGACCGAACGTGTCGCCGGTGCCGAGCAGGTCGAGCAGGCGGCCGTCGTGGATGATGTCGACCGCGCCCGAATGGATCACGCGCATGAACGTGACCGGACCGCCGTCCTCGGTGACGATCGCCGCGCCGGTCACGTGAAACTCGATCTCGGTCTGCGCAGCCAGCTCGCCGAGCTCGTCGGGCCCCAGCCCGTCGAACGGCGCCCGCGCCGCCAGGAAGCGCGCGATCTCGCTCAGCGCCGCGTCCAGCGAAAGCCCCTCAACGTCGATCTCGACATGTCCCGAAGGGAGACTACCCCCGCCGGCCCGCCTCCTCCTCGTCCTCGAGCGTCCGGACGCCCGGCGCGAGCCGCCATTTGCGCTCGCGCACCTTCTCCTCCTCCTCGGGCCACTCGCCATGCTCGTCGAAGTACGCACGGGCTCGCTCCTCCTCCTCGCGCTCGCGATCCCCGCTGACCCCGAGCCGGTAGAGGAAGTTGATCAACAGCACGGACAGCCCTCCGCCGGCGGCCATGGCAAATCCGTCCACGCCGAACCCGCCCGGATTGACGATCAGGATCACGATCCCGGCCAGGACCATGACCGCGCCGATGCCGTAGCGCAGAGCCAGCAACCCGATCGAGTGCCCGGCCGGCGATTCGCTGTCGGTGGGCGGTCCCGAGCGCCCG
Organism: Solirubrobacteraceae bacterium; assembly: GCA_035252415.1. Classification (GTDB taxonomy): domain Bacteria; phylum Actinomycetota; class Thermoleophilia; order Solirubrobacterales; family Solirubrobacteraceae; genus Palsa-465. Next base: position 2,712 of record DATFDC010000307.1, on the reverse strand, counting down.
GCTAATGGCTCGGTGCCGGTGGGCGGTCTCATAAGCTGGTGGCGTGAGCCCGTACGACGACGACGATGATTGGGTCGGTACCCCCCCAGAGGGACACTACACCCGCGATCGGGCCAACCCCGAGTTCTGGTGGCGCCAGCGCCCGGTCAGCCTGGCCGCCGCCGGGCTGGTGCTGGTCGTGATCGTGGTGGTTCTGATCGCGGTCCTGCGCTAGGAGCTAGGGCACAGGACCGCGATCTGCTCTTGGGTTATCGCCTGATCACGAGCGTCTTCGTGATCACCCTGCCGCCCCCGGTCGAGCCGGTGACGAGCAGCTTGAGCGTCAGCGAGACCGACCGCGCGCGGTGGAGCTTCGAGAGCAGCTTCCGCGAGAGGTGAATCGTGACCTTGAGCTTGCCCGACTTGGTGAGGCGCTTGGTCACGGTCGCGACGACCAGGCTCTTGGCCTTCTTGTGGCGGCGCACCTTCTCCAGGTGCAGCTTGACCGCGGTCTTGCCGTTCAGGATCAGCGTCGCCTTGGCGCGACACGCCGCGGTGCAGGTGAACGTGAACGTCAGGCCCTTCTTGGTCAGCACGGCCATGCGCTGGGTGCGAGCGACCGTGATCGTCGCACCCGGCGCCGTGGCCGTGCCGCCGTTCCCGCCGTGACTTCCCGCAGAGCTGCCCCCGCCGGCGGAGCCCCCGGTCCCACCGTTACCGCTCGGCCCCCCCGCAGTCGGAACTGAGACGAGCGGCGTGGTGGAGCTTGTCCAAGCGAAATTGGACCGGTTGAGGATGTAGTCGTAGGTGAGATCGCCGGAGCGCGTGAGGTTGGTCACCCCCTGGCCGGTCGCGATCGCGCAGGTCTGCGGAGTGCAGCTGGTCGGGATCTCGTACAGGTCGATGTGGTCGGGAGTCCCGTCGTGGTTGGCGTCCTCGCCGGCCGTGAACCCGATCTCATTCGGGCCGATGTAGCGCGCGGACCAGATGATCCAGTCGCCGGTGATCGAGATCAGCTGGGTCGGGGTCGCGTTGGCCACGGCTGGATAGGTCCAGATGCCCGCCCCCGAGCTTCCGTGCAGCTCGACCAGGTGGCTGCCGTCGGGCGAGAACGACAGGTCCTGGACGTTCGTCGTGGCGTCCCGCAGGCATTCGGCGTTCGGATCGGTGACCCGGCGGACCAGCACGTCGTCGGACGGGTCGCTGCGGTTCGCGCCCGAGAGATACACGTCGTAGCTGGCCACGTACCCGAGGTCGCAGTAGTTCGCGTATGACGTCTCGGCGCAGTTCGCGTATGCGATCTCGTTCGGGTTGACCGGGTCGACCGCGAGGACGTTCGCGTCGGTCACCTCCTGGTTGGCGCTGCTCGTGCCCTCGCACGCGGTCTTCCACTGCTGCTGGTTCGCGCCGTTCGAGTCGCGTGAGAGCAGCGCGGACTGCCCGAGGATCGGGCTCCAGCCGTATCCGTTGGCTTCGCTCACCCAGGTCTGGAACACGTAGCCGACCGAGCCGTCGCTGGCCACCCGCGGGTCGTACTCGTAGGAGGCGCAGGGCTGTCCGCCGCAGTCGAATGGGGCCGGGCTGATCCGGCTCACGCTTCCGCCCCGCAGTTCGTAGTAGCCCTCGCAGTTACCGCCGCAGAAGCCCGGGCTGGCGCCGTAGTACTTGTTCTGCTCGACGCTCGACTGGTTCCAGCGGCCCGTGAACGCGACCTCGTTCCCGTTTGGCTGCACGTCCGGATCGCCGAGGTACTCCATGCCGGGCACCTGGGTGGCGTCGACCAGTTCGTGCTTGCCGGACCCGTCGTCGTTCATGGCCCAGATCCCGGTGCCGGCCGAGTAGACGATCTGGCCGGCCAGCGCCCGGCCCGGATGACCGGCGGCCAGCGCGACGAACGCGACGCACAGCGCGAGCGCGGCGCGGCGCGGGCCGAGATGGATCAGTTGCGACATTCACTGCCTCCCTTTTACGGTTCCGGGACGAGTTCCGGGACGGGTTGCGGGGCGAAGATCACCGCCGCGCAGATCCGCGCGTACGGAGCGTGGGCGAGCCGGTTGACGAGCGCCGTCACGTGGAGCGACGGTGCCTCGAACCGGCAGAAGCACGACTCCTCCTCCGGCATGAACGTCGAGTCCAGGTAGCGAACCGGTGTGCCGTCACGGCACAACGTCGCGCTGGCCCGCTCGAGCCGCTCGGCTAGCGCGCGGAGCTCATCAGCGCCGTGATCCGGCAGATAGCGTTCAACGAGATAGATGCCCACCATGCGTCCCCGGCGCCAAGGTAGGCGGCAGCACCCCTGCGATCAACCACGGAAACCCCCGGATTTGCGGTCCGGTTCGGCACCGGCCCGCACCAGGGTGGCGGCCAGTTCGGTCCTCGACCGGACGCCGAGCTTGCGGTAGATCTTCGACAGATTCCACTCGACGGTCTTCGGGCTCAGGTGCAGCTCGGCGGCGATCTCGCGGTTGGTCCGGCCGAGGCGGACCAGCTCGGTGATGCTCGCCTCGGTCGCACTCAGGCTGTCCCCGGCCGGGGCAGGCCGACCCCCGATCCGGGCCAGCTCGCGCCGTGCGCGCTCGGCCCAGACGCGAGCGCCAATCGCCTCGAAGGTCTGCGCCGAGCGCTCGAGCGTCTCCCGCGCAGCGCGCTTGCGTCCCGCGCGTCGCAGGGCGCCGCCGAGCGCGAGCTCGGTGCGAGCGTGCTCAGGCGGGCGGGGTTGGCGCGCGTGGTTGG